>CAIXUF010000406.1 GCA_903922535.1 Candidatus Hydrogenedentota bacterium | reverse complement strand
CTATGATAGCCGTGGGCCGCAGGGCACGGTGCACTTGGTCGAGGTCGAGTACTACGACGATTACCGGCATCCGCAGGCCGACCAGGTTCTATGGGAAATTGAGAGTGGCGCGAGCATATTCGGCACCACTTCCTTGCCCCTCATCGAAGAGAAACGCCCCGACAGCCCTTCCGTCCTTCGCGCATTTATCAACGCGCACCGCTGGTCGCGCCTTAACCGGCTGCGCGCGGGTGAAGGAATCGAGGATGAACCCATCCTCGGCGTCTGGAATTCTGCCATTCAAGTGCACCCCTACCAGTTGGAGCCCGTGCTGAGGGCGCTGGAAATGCCGCGCGTGAGCCTGCTCCTGGCCGACGGGGTTGGACTCGGAAAAACCATCCAGGCGGGCCTTGTGCTTGAGGAATTGCTCCTGCGTCGGCGCATTCGCCGCATCCTGATTGTGTCCCCGGCCATGCTTCAGCGGCAGTGGCGCTATGAATTGAAGCGCAAGTTCAACCTAGATTTCGAGATTATCGACTCCGATTCGACCTTCCAGCTTCGCCGTCGTCTCGGCATTGACACAAATCCTTGGAAAGCCTATCCGCGCGTCATCACTTCGATGGACTATCTCCGCCTGCCCGACGTTCTTCAGCAGTTCCTCCAGGCATCCGGCGCGGGCAACGACGGCTATGCGCCGGGCCAGTCAGGTCCACACGCGCCCTGGGACCTGCTTATCGTGGACGAATGCCACAACTTTGCCCCGCAGAACGGCAGCCGGGCCAGCCAGCGAACCCGCATGCTGCGCGACGTTCGTTTCCTCTTTGAACACCGCATATTCCTCAGTGCAACCCCGCACAACGGCAAGACGGTGTGTTTCACGGGCTTGCTCGAATTGCTGGACCCGGTCCGGTTCCAGTTGAAGACCCAAATGGACGAACGGGACCACCAGCGCCTAGCCGAAGTCCGCATTCGGCGCCTCAAGGATGACATCAACCGCCATTCGCTCCGCCCTCCATTTGCCGAGCAGTTGCCGCCGCAGGAGCTGATGGTGGGCCTCACGCCCCAGGAAGTCACCCTGTATTCCGCCTTGCGGGAGTATCGTCGCGAGGGCACTGCCTCGCTTCAGGCTTCAGCCAGCGCGTCGGAACGGTGGGTTGCGAGTTTCATCTTCTCCATTCTCACCAAGCGCCTGCTTTCCTGTCCCTTTGCTTTTGCGCGTACCTGGTGGCGCCATATCGAGGAAGAGCCCGAACAAGAGACGGACCTGTTGTTTGATTTGGCGCGCACGTCCTCGCACCGGGCCGAAGACGAGGTGCGCAGCGACTCAGAACGCACCACCGCGGAAGAGGATGCCGCCCGATTCGGTGGCGCTTGGTTGCGCCGCAGGGAAGACCGCCTCCAAGAACTGATTAAGCGGGTGAACAGGGCGCTGGAGGCCTTGGGCTATGACCGGCACACCGTTCAGGACGAGCGGGCACTGGCCCGGCTTGCCGGGCAGTCAGATTCCAAAACAGACACCCTTGTTTCCTGGGTGAAGCAAAATTTGTTCACGAAGGACGGGAAACTCCGCGATGATGAACGGCTCATCGTCTTTACCGAATACAAGGAAACTTTGTTCTATCTGGAAAAACGCCTGCTCCAGGAGGGTTTCGACAAGAACACCCTGCGACTGCTCTATG
>CAIXUF010000405.1 GCA_903922535.1 Candidatus Hydrogenedentota bacterium | reverse complement strand
TGCATGTGCCGCCTGAGCTGACCGGCGTCGACGTTCTCGCGCTCGACATGCCCGGCATGCTCGCGGGCACCAAATTCCGCGGCGATTTTGAGCAGCGCGTGAAGGCTGTCGTGCGCGAGGCCGCCCAGCGGCCCAACGTGATTCTCTTTATAGACGAAATCCACACCATCGTCGGCGCCGGTTCAACGACCGAGTCGACCATGGACGCCTCCACCATCCTCAAACCCGCCCTCGCCTCGGGCGAGCTGCGCTGCATCGGCGCCACCACCTACGAGGCGTTCAAGAACCATTTCGAGAAGGACCACGCGCTCGCGCGCCGCTTCCAGAAGATTGACCTTGCCGAGCCGTCCGTTGACGAAACCTTCAAAATACTGCGCGGGCTGCGCCCCCACTATGAGAAGCACCACGGCATCCGCTACACGGACGCGGCGCTGCGTTCGGCTGCGGAGCTGGCCGCGAGGCACATCAACGACCGCTTCCTGCCCGACAAGGCCATCGACGTCATCGACGAGGCCGGCGCCGGGGTGCGCACCGACGGCCCGGTGAAGCGCCGGGTCATCCGGCCCGCCGACATCGAGCAGGTCATCTCGGAACTCGCCAAGATTCCCGCCCGGACCCTGTCCGGCTCGGACAAGCAGCGGCTGTCCGCGCTCGATGCGGATCTGAAGGACGTCGTGTTTGGCCAGGACGAGGCGATTGAACAGGTCGTGCGCGCGATCAAGCGCTCCCGCGCGGGGCTGGGACGGCCCAACAAGCCCGTCGGCTCCTACCTGTTCACGGGACCGACCGGCGTCGGCAAGACCGAGGTGGCCCGGCAGCTTGCCACCGTGCTCGACAACCATTTCTCCCGCTACGACATGAGCGAGTACATGGAAAAGCACGCCGTGTCGCGGCTCATCGGCGCGCCGCCGGGCTACGTCGGCTTTGACCAGGGCGGCCTGCTGGTGGACGAAATCCGCCGCAACCCCTACACGGTGCTGCTGCTCGACGAGATCGAAAAGGCCCACCCGGATCTCTTCAACATTCTCCTGCAGGTCATGGACAACGCGACGCTCACGGACAACATGGGCCGCAAGGCCGATTTCCGCAACGTGATCCTGATTATGACCTCCAACGCGGGTGCCCGTGAACTTGCCGCGGGCAGCATCGGGTTCAGCCCCGGAAGCGACGACAGCCGCCACAAAAGCCTCAAGGCCATCGAGAAGGCGCTGACGCCCGAGTTCCGCAACCGGCTCGACGCCATCATGACCTTCAACCCGCTGCCCATGGCGGTGGTCCTCCAGATCGTGGACAAGTTCATCCGCCAGTTGAACATGCAGCTTGCCGAACGCCGCGTGACCCTCGTGCTGGACGACACCGTCCGCGTTTGGATCGCCGAGCGGGGCTACGATCCCAAATTCGGCGCGCGCCCCCTGGCCCGCATCATCGAGCAGGACATCGAAACGCCGCTGGCCGACGAGATTCTTTTCGGAAAACTCGAAAAGGGCGGCGTGGTGACCGTCCGCCTCGCCGACGGCCGGCCCTCATTCGAATACGGCGGTGCATGAAGGCCGAGCACCACGAGACGGCCGGCGGCGTGGTTGTTGACCCCTCGGGACGCATGCTCGTGATCGTGCGCGACATTGAGCGCGGGGGGCGCATGGTGCATGAGGTGCGGCTCCCCAAGGGCCACATCGATCCCGGCGAAACACCCGAACAGGCCGCCCTGCGCGAGGTGGAGGAGGAGTCGGGCTACGGCGCGCTCGAAATTATCGCCGACCTCGGCGTCTGCCACAGCACCTTCACCTTTCGCGGTCGCCGCAACGAGCGCAACGAGCGCTATTTTCTCATGCGCCTCACCGACCCGAATCGCGGCGCGCCCCAACCCACCGGCCCCGAAGAGGCGCTTTTCCAGCCTGACTGGATTGATCCCAACCTTGCCGCCGCACAGCTCACCTACGAGAGCGAGCGTGAATTTGCCCGCCGCACCATCGAGGCAATGCACCGCATTCTTTGACCGCGCCGCCGCGGGGGGCTATACTGTTGGCCGGGGCCGTGTTGCGCCGATTCCAGCATTTCGGAGCCGGGCCTGTGCATCCAAATCCGCGTCATTACCGCGCCGCCGCGCGCAGGGAGATCGCACCATGGGCAGTGAAATCGTCAAGAGGGGTTTTGAACGCGCACCGCACCGTTCGCTGCTGCGGGCCACGGGCAAGGTCAAAAACAAGGCTGACTTCGACAAGCCGTTTGTGGCGGTGTGCAACAGCTTCGTGGAGATCATCCCCGGCCACGCGCACCTGAACGAGTTCGGCCGCATCGCGTGCGCGGCGGTGGAAGAGGCGGGCGGCGTTCCCTTTGAGTTCAACACCATCGGCGTGTGCGACGGGGTGGCCATGGGCCACGGCGGCATGAAGTTCAGCCTGCCGTCGCGCGAACTCATTGCCGACTGCGTGGAGACCATGGTGCAGGCACACCAGTTTGACGCCATGATCTGCATCCCCAACTGTGACAAGATCGTGCCCGGCATGCTG
>CAIXUF010000404.1 GCA_903922535.1 Candidatus Hydrogenedentota bacterium | reverse complement strand
TTCTATGATCTTGACCGCCTGTGGGCGGACGCCCCGGAAATAAAGCTGGAACTGGAAAAAGCATAGGATTGACAGCGTGACCGCGGGGCATCGGCGGGCATCTTCCGGGACAAGGCATGGTAGACAGTCAATTCACACCGGACATTCCGAGATTATACCACTACAAACTCGAGCGCGTGCTTGGGCAGGGCGGCACGGGCAAGGTCTATCTGGGCATCGACACCAAGAAGGGCGAGGCCGTGGCGGTCAAGCTCTTCAACGAGAACTTTTTTCGCAATTACCTCCACGTGCGTGACCTGGCCAAGAGCGTGGCCAAGTTCAAGCGCTTCAAGCACGTCAACTGTGTGCAGATCCTCGACTTCATCGACGGCCCCGAGGGCCGCTGCATGATCATGGAGTACGTGGACGGGCCGAGCCTGAAATGGTACATCCTGAACCGCCCGTGGAATCTTCAGGAGCGGATCAATGTCAGCATGCAGATCTGCCAGGGCATGCAGTACCTGCACGACAAGGGCTGCGTTCACCACGATTTCAAACCCTCCAACGTGCTTTTCACCCGCACGGGCGTGGTCAAGATTGCCGACTTCTCCCTGTATGGCAGCAGTTTCCTGCTGGAACTGGTCGACCGCAGCGTGGGCGAGCAAATTACGCCCATGTTTGTGGCGCCCGAGTTCATCCGCAAGGAAAGGGTCGGCGCGGCCGGCGACCAGTATTCCATGGGCATCACGTTCTACATGATGTTCGCCGAACGCGTGCCCTTCCCGGTGGACAATCTGAACACGCTGTACCAGTGCCATCTAACCGTGGTGCCGGACCATCCGTCGCTGATCAACCCCAAGTGCCCCACGGCGCTGGGCGACATCATCATGAGGCTGCTGCAAAAGCGGCCTGAAAAGCGCTTTGCGGATTGCGACGAACTGCGCATCGCGATGTCGCAGATTGGGCGCAGCAGGATATAGCGCGGCGGATCTCCGTTTGTTCGCCCCTTCGGGGACGGAAAGAAGAGAGCCGACAGGAATGCCGGCGCCCCCGGCAGGAGCGCTTCGCTGCTGGCACCATGCGAATCCCCCCATGAGTTCCCCGCGGGCCGTTCGTCCCGTCTCCCACTCGGCTTTGCCCCGCCGCGCCCGTCGGCGGCCCCTAATCACCCACTAACAGTCGCCGTGTATAAATACCCCCGTATTCTCTGTCCGGAGGCCGCCGGAAAGGCGGAGAACAACGGAGGCGCCATGGAGATTCGCAGCATCGAGAGCCGGCTTGCGGAATGCGCCAATGTGCGGGAGGCGTGCGTTGTGCCGGTTCCGTCGGCGGCCGGAACGGCGCGGCGGCGCTATCGTGCCTTCGTGGTGCTCGGCAAGGACACGCCCGCCGTCCGGGAGCACTTTCATGTTCACTGCCGCGTGCGTCTGAAACATGTCCGCCTTGCGGTGGACATGCAGATGGTGGCCAGCCTTCCAAGAACCGCGGCGGGTGCCGTGTCCCGGCGCGCCTTGGCTGCCTTGACGGTGTCCGACAGTGACAACGGTGCAGGGGATCCATTGAGCCATGGCATCCGATGAAATATTCCAGCCCATTGTGCGTGATCGGCTCTACATGAGCCAATGGGTTGCGTTCTACATGACACTGGGCTACACGGAGCCGCAAAGCGAGATTCTGGCCGAGCAACTCTGCAGCGATGGACGGCGCGCCGGCCGCGCCACGGTTGATCAAACGTACGGCTTCACGATAACCGGGAAATATTTCCGCCAACGCCGCCGCCGTGTCCGAAAGGCGATATCCGCCGATGACATCAGGCGCGGCATACCGGATTTTGTCTAGCGGCCGCGCCTCGTTCCCACAACAATGGAGACACAGATGAAGAAACTGACCTTGGATACCACACCGTTTTGCGACAAGCACAGTCATCTGCCGGAAACAGACTGCGTTGCCTTGTGGACCTTCATCGTTGAGGGAGAGATGCTGTCCATCTGGGGCACACTGGCGGAGGCATCGTCCACCGCCTCGCTGTATGCGCACACGAACGCGGAGGAAGACACGGCCTTTCTGCTGACGGACTACCGTCCGGCGCCCCGCCGGGTGTTTTCCGTGCGCATTCGATAACTGAGAAGCTGCGCACCGGGGTCCTGAACGCCCGTTCAAGGACCGTCTGCAACTTGCCTTGGACTTATTCTAAACATAACGGACAGGAAGAGAAGAAATGCGGAACGACAAAAACGGGTTTACGTTGATTGAATTGCTGGTAGTGATTGCCATCATTGGCATTTTGGCGGCGATTTTGCTCCCGGCCCTGGCGCGCGCGCGGGAGGCCGCCCGCCGCTCCAGTTGCCAGAACAACCTGAAACAGATGGGCGTCGTCCTGAAGATGTACTCCAACGAAGCGGGCGGCTCCTTTCCGCCCATGCAGGGCATCGCGCCGTATTACACCGACGGCTCCGGGGGCAAACCCGTCGGCTGCACCACCCAGGACGAGCCGGAAATCGGCCCCTCGGTGACGGCCATCTATCCCGAGTATCTGACCGACTGGAATGTGCTGGTCTGCCCGTCAAATCCAGACGGGACCAATGCCAGGGATGTCTTGGCCATCATCTCCGACGCGCCCGGACAGGCGTGTGCCAGCCCCTACAAGGGCCTTGCGGACAACCAGTCGGACTGCTACCAGTATTTCGGCTGGGTGATTGACCGGTGCGACGGCACGTATCCGCAGACCGACTTGTCGCTGATCAGCGGGGTTGTCGGTGTCTCGCTTCCCGCGGGTGCCGCGGCGCCCTCGCAGTTGCTGGCCGTTGCCCTGCCGCTCTACGCCGGCGGCGCATTCGGCAGGGGTGTCACGTCGAACGGCGCGGCAATCCGCCAATTGCTCGACAACGACATTGACGTCACTTCGTCCCCGCTGTCAAGCATAATCACGAACGCGGCGGCCAGCGGCAACGGCGGCGGAAAGACCGTACACCGGCTGCGCGAGGGTGTCGAACGCTTCATGATTACGGACATCAACAACGCGGGAGGCAGCGCCATGGCCCAATCCAGCCTTTCCGTCTACTGGGACAGTGTCAGCAGCACGCCGGGCTCGGCGGCCGCGTTCAACCACGTTCCCGGCGGTGCCAACACGCTGTATATGGACGGCCACTCGGAGTTTGTGAAATACGAGAAGAACGGCAGGTTTCCCGCCAACGGGCCTTGGGCAAACACCTACGGCATGATCGCGGCTTCGTTCAAGTAGACAGGCTCGGGAAGGTGTGGTTGGAAGGCGCGTGCCCCGGCCCGCGCCTTTCCTATTCGGCGACGTGATGCTGACTGTTTGAACAGGACTTTCTGCGGCCGGCGAGAGACCCAAACACGGAAGGTCATTATATCTGGCATGTGCTAATATGGACCCGTGCGCGTGAATCCGATCTCGTTTGGAAAGGCCTACTATGCAGAAGCGAATCGACAAGACGGAAGGCGATGTAAACGCATCCCCCTTGAGAAACCACTGGCTGGAGGAGTGCGTTTCACCCGGAACGCGCGCGTTGCTGGAGGAGGACAGCCGCCACTTCCTGCATCAGTCGCTCTCCACGCCCTGCCTGGACGCGCTGGAATCGTGTGAAGGCGCATTGCTGCGCGATGTCCAGGGGCGGGAGTTGCTCGATTTTCATGGAAACAGCGCGCATCAAGTGGGATACCGCAACAAGCGTGTCATCGAAGCTGTCAAGAAGCAGTTGGACGTTCTGCCGTTCTGCCCGCGCCGGTATACAAATGATGTTGCGGTCGCGCGGGCCCGGCGTCTTGCCCGGATTGCCCCCGGCAACCTGAACAAGGTCCTGTTTGCGCCGGCCGGGGCGCTGGCCGTCAGCATGGCATTGAAACTGGCGCGTGTCGCCACGGGCCGGTTCAAGACGATCAGCTTTTGGGGCGCTTTCCACGGCGCCACGCTCGACGCGATCAGCGTGGGCGGAGAGGCCATGTTCCGCTCCGGCATCGGGCCACTGCTGCCGGGCGCGATCCACGTGCCGCCGCCGGAGGACTGCCGCGGCGACGACAGCGCCCTTTCCAACGTTGATCACGTTGAATACGTGATGGCGCATGAAGGGGACATTGCCGCAGTCATCGCAGAACCGATCCGCTGCACCGACGTGACCCGGCCCGGCAAAGCCTACTGGAAGCGTGTGCGCGAGCTTTGCGACCAGCACGGGGCACTGCTGATCTTCGACGAGGTGCCGACCTGCCTGGGGCGCACGGGCAGAATGTTCGCCTGCGAGCACTACGGTGTCGTGCCGGACATCCTGTGCATGGGCAAGGGGCTCGGCGGCGGTGTCATGCCGATGGCCGCCGTCGTCGCCCGCGGGGATCTTGACGTGGCCAAAGCGTATTCGCTGGGTCACTTCACCCACGAGAAATCGCCCCTTGGGTGCGCCGCCGCCCTGGCCACGCTGGACTGCATTGAGGAGGACGGTCTCGTCGAGCGCAGCCGGGTGATGGGAGCGCAACTGCTCGACAGCCTGCGGACACTGCAAGCGAAACACCTATGCATCCGGGAGGTGCGGGGCATTGGCCTGCTTGTGGGGGTTGAACTGGCCGATAAGCCCGCCACCGGCCGCGCCGGGAATGACATTGCCGAACAGATACTTTACGCATGCCTGCGCAGAGGACTCAGCTTCAAAGTGTCGGGCGGGAAGACGCTCACGCTGGCCCCGCCGCTGACGATCACCCGGGGGGAACTCGAAAAAGCCGTCGGCATTATTGATGCCTCCCTGGCAGAGGTTCTGGCGCAATAACCCGGCGGGCTATAGGGTGCGGCCCTTGGCCAGACCATCCCCATCATCTGCGAACAAGAAGGTGCCGCAAGACGCCAGCATGTGTCCTTTGGCGAAAACATGGCGAACCGGCAGCCGTGCAATCTGGACAGAGCAACCCGGTAGAGAGATGAAAGAACCCGTATTGAATCTGCCATGGAAGCCTGGCTTGCGGGCAGGAACGCCTCTCGGCGCTCAACAACAGTCTCCCGCCCGCGCAGGCGCTTCGTTTCCCGCATCAGGCGGCCTCATATACTCCGAAGTGTCGCGGCTCCAGCAAATCCGCGATAGAGTCGACGACGATGTCGGGTTGATAGGCGTACCGCGCCAAATCCTCCCGTCGAGTGCCGCCGGTCAGCACCAGTATCGTGCGGTACCCCATGTTGACGCCCCCCAGTATGTCCGTATCCATGGTGTCGCCGATCATTATTGTGCGCGCGGCGTCCAAGCCCAATTCCTTTCGGGCAGCCCGCATCATGATGGGACTGGGTTTGCCCACACTGAAGGCCCTTACACCGGTCGCCGCCTCGAGAAGTGCGGTGATGGCTCCGCACCCAGGCCGCATTCCCTTGGATGTCGGGCAGTTCGGGTCAAGATTCGTGGCAACCAGTTTCGCGCCATTGAGAACCATGTTTGTGGCGTTCTCTATCATCTCAAAACTGATGGTCCTGCCCTCCCCCACAACAACGTAATCCGGAGCGTGGTCCACAATAGCGTAACCATTGTCATGCAAAGCGTTAAGCAATCCGCCTTCGCCGATCACATACGCCGTTCCCCCGGGCTTCTGGATGGAGAGAAAACGCGCTGTTGCCATCGCGCAGGTGAAGATGTGACGTTCCTCAACCTTGAAGCCCATGCGGGAAAGCTTGGTGGCGATGTCCCGCCGGGTCCGTTGGCTGTTGTTCGTGAGAAACATGAACGGAATATCATGACTGCGAAGCGCATGAATGAAATCTGTCGCACCGTGAATGGTTTCGCCCTCGCGGTAAATAACACCATCCATATCAATCAAGTAACCCATAGACATGTTTGGAAATCTCCAATGGTGGTTGTGCTTCATGATTCTTGCCACCGCGGCAGGAATCCGCGCTGGCAAGAGGCAGGACGGGTGCCGCCCCTGTCATACGCAATCAGGCGCAGTCTACGCGTTTCATGTTTCTTTCACGTTTGCCTGGGGTTAGAATCACATGAATTCCAAACTGCAGCGTCGCTGTGGTTGCTGCGGAGCGGGAAGATGGCCGGGGCGGAATGAAGCCACAGTTGCGCGTGCCGGAGTATGCCAATCTGTCGAAGACAACACTGACCGGACCTGGCCCTCACCCATAAATGAAACCAGATGGCCATTGTTATTGTCGAAGCGTCCCTGGCAGAAGTTCTCGCCCATTGGCACGACTGCCCAAGAGCGGAGTTCATCGCCGTGAGACCACCATCATTTCCTAATCATCCGCTAACAGTCCGCATGCGACAATAACGTTAATAGAGAAGAAAGAAACCGCAGACATCCGGCATGAACGGCCTCCTGCGCGCAGGCGCCGACCCGGATACCCGCCGATTGGAGACTCATTCCTTGAAGAAACCCGCATTGGACTTTGCCCCATTCATCAACAAGTATAACCGGGCACCGGAAATCGGCCGTGTCGCCCTGTGGTCATTCACGGTCGAAGAAGAACTCGTGTCCTTCTGGGGCACCCTGGCGGAAGCGATTTCCGCCGCCTCTCTGTACGCGCACGTGAACGCGATGGAAGACCCAATCTTCGTGCTGACAGATTACTCCCCGGCCCCCCGCCGGGTGTTTACCGTGCGCAGATTCGACAACTGAGAAGTCCAGACCGGGCGCGTCGGCGTTCGTGCCGGCCCTCTGCGGTCAAGACGGTGCGCTCCGCTTCGCTGCAGACACTCTTACAGGACCATCTCCCCCACTATGGCCTCGACCTGTTTCTGAAGGTTCTCCAGATCGCCCCCGTTGTTGATCACCCATTTTGCAAGGGAGCGCTTTGCCTCGGGGTCGGACTGGGCGGCAACGCGGCGTTCGGCTTCGGCGCGTTCCATGCCGCGCTGTTCTGTGAGACGGCGGAGCCTCTCCTGCACGGGGCAACTGACGAGAATGATCCCCTCGAACAGGGGATTGACCCGGCCATCCTCCCCTATCAACGCCGCCTCCACGATGATGTTCCGCGCGCCCTGTTCCGCGCATTCCATGCAGCGGCGTCCGATTTCGGCATAGATGGCGGGGTGGGTAATCGCGTTGAGCTGACACCGGGCGTCCGGGTCGGCAAAGGCGCGGGCAGCAAGCTTTGCATGATCGATGCACCCGTCCTCCGTGAGAATGCCGCCGCCAAAGGCGCGCACGACAGCATCGTGGGCGGCACCCCCCGGTTCGATCACGGCATGGCCGACGCGGTCGGCGTCGATGACGGGGACACCGCGGCGCTCAAAGGCGCGGGCGGCTTGCGATTTGCCGCTGCCAATGCCGCCGGTGAGTCCGAAAATCCTCATCGCAGCCACCCCCTCTTCTTCTCCTTGACCACGGATTCCCGGACGAAGAGGGTCAGGGTTCCCGCAAGCTGCACCGGGGAGCGGAAGCGAATCAGCACCTCGCAGCGCCCCGTCTCGGAGCGCGGCACAACGTCGCAGGGAACCACATCGTCGCTGATGGTGCAGTGCACCTGCGGGTTGGCAAGGCCTTCGGGCACACGCAAGACCAGCTCGCGGATGACCACCGGGCTGTCCAGCACGAGGTCGGTCTGCGCTTCCGGGCTGCCGGGTCCCTGATTCTCCCGGTGGCGCATGCGCCCAAAACAAAGGGGCGTCATGAGGTTCACGATGTTTTCGGCGCCGTTTGCCCCGGCGCGCGGATTGAGATAGATGCGCTGCGCGGGGACGGCGTGCAGCATGCCCCCAATGGCCTGGAAGTAGTGCCAGAGCAGGCGAAGATCAAAGGCATCGTTCTCGTCGAGCCGGACCGCAAGCCGCCCGGCCCAAACGCCGCCCGCCGCGATTTCACTGCCGTAGTGCCGTTCCAGAAACGCGAGGCGCAGCAGGGACGCCGTGGACAGGGTTTCGGCGCGGGCATCCTTCACCAGTGCCTTCAGACAGCCCACCACGCGCGCGGGCTGCGCCACGTCGTCCATGCGCAGCGCGGCCACCTGGCACAGCCCCGACATGGCCTCGGCGGGGTCCTCTTCGGACCCGCCGTACAGGCCGGTCTTCTTGTTCCAGAAACGGGTCTCGTACTCCACCCAGGCGCGGCGACAGGCCTCAAAGAAGACCGCGCTAGCAGGGTCGTGCATGGCCTCGGCCAGGTGAACGCAGGCGCGCAGCGCGGCGACACGCCTGCTGGCCGCGGCCGCCGAAGTGACCGTGCCGGCGGGGAGCAGCGCGGTGTTGGCGTCGCGCTGCACGGCGGGCCAAAACTCCTGTAGATGGGTCAGGCTGCCGGTGTGCAGGTAGTCGCGGTAGGCGGACAGGGCAAATGCGGCC
>CAIXUF010000403.1 GCA_903922535.1 Candidatus Hydrogenedentota bacterium | reverse complement strand
GCTCCAGCGTCCGCGGCCCATGCCGTGTGCTTCATTTGTATGAACTTCTGTCCTGCGTTGCGGGCACAGAATCAGCGTCTGCCATGCCCGTTTTCAAGAGCGCCATTCTATCAGATGCACTCGGCTTCGCCGTCGCGCGCGCGGGTGCCGGGGTGCTATTGGCCCCCGAGGGACCTGAGAAACTCCGCCACATCATAGTGCCCGGCGGAAATGGCGGAGGCCATGGGCGTGTGCCCATGTTTGTCCTGGGCATTGACAAGCGCCCCCATCTTCACCAGCGTCTTGGCAACTTCCAGTTGCCCATTTTCGGCGGCACAGTGCAGCGCCGTATTGCTGTACTTGCCCACAAAGTTCACTTGGGCGCCGTTCTTGATCAGGGCCTCCGCCGTGTCGTTGTGGCCTTTTATTGCGGCCCACATGAGCGGTGTGCCGCCGTTGTTGTTGCCCGCGTCCGGGTTCGCGCCGTGGAGAATGAGCCAAATCACCAGGGCGGTATGGCCGTACATTGCCGCATAGTGAATTACGGTGGTGCCATTCTTGTCGCATCCCGTCATTGCCGCGCCATGGACGAGCAGCAGTTCGGCCATTGGGATGCTGCCTTTGATACCTGCATACAGAAGGGCATGGCCGTGATTGGCGTCAGGCTTGTTCGGGTCCGCACCCTTGGAAAGCAGGATCTCCGCCATCTTCGCGTCGTTCTGGCTGCACGCGCACATCAGCACCGGCCCCTTGAGATGCCCTTCGTTCCGGGTATTGGGGTCAACCCCGGCGTCCAGGAGTCTCTTCACCGTGGCGTAGTCCTTCTGGAGAACGGCGTCCACGAATGCCTGGGATCGTGCCGCCGTCTCTCCCGCGGACGCTTTTGTCGGCATGGGTTGCGGAGTAACGGTCGTCTTGCCTTCGGGCGCAACCGGATGTTCCCCCGCGGCGACACTCACTCCGTGCACCAGCACCAAACATGTCGCGAACGATATGACCAGTGATGTGCCCACCCGATAAAGGACTCGCTGCGAATGGGTCGAGTACCGATCATCCATGGCTACCGTTCCCTGCTTATTGACCATGACGGCCGTAGTGCATCCTGTCTTGATGCGCCATGCCACGCGCCGCAAGGAGTGCTTTTGTCTTCCGTTGGAACAGGATACGTGCAAGAACGACAGGTGTCAATGTGAGCCTGAAATCGTGTGAGCCGGAAGCGCTGAATCCGGGACGATGAATCGGTGACTTGACATGTTATGGGCATATGCCCATAATAGCTTGAGCAAAGAAGGACCCACAATTCATGCCGCGCCCCCAATGCTGCCGCCGAATCGCACAGACGCCGAACTGCGTGTTCTTCGTTCCGGTGGGTGTTCCCGCCTGTGATGTGGAGGAAATTGTGCTTTCTTTGGACGAATGTGAAGCCATTCGCCTGGCGGACCTGGAGGGCTTGTATCAGGAAGACGCCGCGGCGCGCATGAACGTGTCGCGCCAGACGCTTGGGCGAATTCTGGAAACGGCCCGGAAGAAGGTGGCCCAAGTGCTCGTGGAAGGAAAGGCATTAAGAATAGGCGGGGGCGATGTGGAAATGAGTGCAGGGCAGGCCTTCAAGTGCCCAGACTGCCACCGTTCTTGGACCGTGCCCTCGGACGGCAGCCAGCCGCAAGGCTGTGCAAAGTGCAGGAGCACCAAGAACCGTTTGGATAAGGGCGCTTGCCAAAACGCTGACGAAGTTCAAGAAGGAGCGGAACTGTCTCGTAAACGCTGTTGCCACCGGCACGGCCGGTCCAAATAGAACCGGAATAGCGAAATCGAAAAGGAAAAGGTATCATGAAGAGAATTGCAGTGCCCTCAGACGATGAGATCTTCATCGCGGCCCACTTCGGGAGGAGCGCCTTCTTCCTGGTGTTCGAAACCGAAGACGGAAAGGTTGTGCGGAAAGAGGTTCGCGCGAACGGCCAGAGTGGTGGGCAGCCGGGCGATTGCCATGGCGCAGGCGAACACGATCCCGCCCACGGCCACGACCATGCCACCATGGGCGAAGTCCTTCAGGACTGCGAGGCGATCCTGTGCGGCGGTATGGGATGGCGTGCGGCGGAAGCGCTCAAGGCTTTCGGCATTGAACCCCTGATGGTGCAGACGGAACTGCCCGCGCAGGAGGCCGTCGAGGCTTGGCTTGCCGGCACGCTCGCAACGGGCACAGGATTCTGCCGCTGCCACCATTAGAAAATACACACTTCGAACTATTGACCATAAACGCAAGGAATGCTGACATGGCAGACGGGAAACGCAGTTTTGACGAGGAGGCGGCGGGTTGGGACGCAGAACCGCGGCGTGTGCAACTGGCGAAGGACTTGTTCCGTGCCATAGGCGAAGAAATCGTCTTGACCGAAGCGATGGAAGTGCTTGATTTTGGCTGTGGAACGGGGCTGGTAACGCTTCAGTTGTCGGAGCGGACCGGTCGGGTCACCGGCGTCGACAGTTCACAGGGCATGCTGGACGTTCTCGACGGCAAGGCCCAATCATGCCAGATCTGCAACGTTGCGACGCGCCGTGTTGATCTGGAAAGCGGGGACGTCCTGGAGGGCATGTTCGACTTGGTGGTGTCCACCATGACTTTGCATCATGTCCGGGACGTCCCACTGCTCCTGGAGCAGTTTGCGGGAGTCCTCAAGACCGGCGGACAGGTGTGCATCGCGGACTTGGACCCGGAGAACGGCGCGTTCCATGACAACAAAGACGGCGTGTTCCATTCCGGTTTCGAACGTTGCAGCCTCCGGGACCTGCTTTCAAAGGCGGGCTTTGTCGATATCCGTGACCGAACTGCTGCCGAGGTCGTCAAACCGGACACCAACGGCAGAATGAGAGTGTTCAGCGTGTTCCTGGTGGCTGGGCGCCGCGCATAGCTGGGCAAATGATGGGCCGCTCTGCGCGTTTCGTGCATGGCGCACGCAATCACGCGGCGAAAAGGAGAGATCATGCAACAGCGGGTGAATGTGGTCATACTCGTGGACAATGCCGCCAGTGTGCCCGCCGTCACTGCCGAGCACGGCCTGGCGATGTGGGTGACCGTCGACGGGAAGAACATCCTCTTCGACGCGGGACAGGGCGTGGCACTGTCCGGAAACGCCGCCGTGCTCGGGGTTGACTTGGGCAGCACCGACGCCATAGTGCTCAGCCACGGCCACTATGATCACACCGGCGGTTTGGAACACGTGTTCGGCCTGGGGATAATGCCGAGGATTTACATGCATCCGGATGCCGTAGGCACACGCTTTGGCAGTCTGCAGGCGCCGCCGAACAAACCCATAGGCATGCGCGCTGACATTGCAGAGGCCCTTTCGGCAAGGACTGAGGATGTTGTTCACACCACCGCGCCGACACAGATCACGGATCACGCCTGGGTTACGGGTCCCATTCCGCGCCGGACATCCTTTGAGGATACCGGAGGCCCCCTTTTCGTTGACGAGGAGTGCCTGGTCAAGGACCCCATTACCGACGACCAGGCGATTTGGATGGAAAGCTCCGAAGGACTAATTGTGCTGCTCGGTTGCGCGCATTCAGGGGTGGTCAACACGCTCGACTACATTGCGGAACTCACCGGGGCAACCCGGTTCCACGCAGTCATTGGCGGCATGCACCTGCTCAATGCGTCGGCTGAGAGACTGGAAGCCACGGTGGCAGCATTCAGGCATTACCAGGTGCGGCGGATAGCGCCGTGCCATTGCGCTGGCGATGCCCCTGCCCGTCTATTGGGCAGTTGGTTTTCAAAAGAGTTCGTCCGTGCGGGTGCAGGAAGCCGGTTCTCATGGCTGAGCTGACCTGTTGGCAATGGAAAGCCCCCCGGGGCTTCTTGGGAGACCTGTTTCGATGAGGCGAATATTCTGCAATTGGAAGCTGGGCGTTGCCGTGGTCTTGTGCACTGTTGGAACGGGGTGTCCGCGGCAGGATGATCGGCCCCAGCTTTCCGGGACCACGCTGGATCTGGACAACGGCATCATCCGCGTGCGTGCCGGTTTGGATTATGGCGGGGCGATTACCTATCTTTCCGTCTCAAATCAGGACCGCAATCTCATCAACAACTGGGACCGAGGAAGGCAGGTACAGCAGTCCTACTACGCGGGGCATAGCCTCGATCGCCGGGGCGAAGGCCAGCATCCCGCATGGTCCCCCTGGCCGTGGAACCCCATCGGCGCGGGCGATGCCTACGGAAACCGTCCGCAGGTGCTGTCCTCCTCCAACGATGGCTCGACAATTCACGTCGAAATCATCCCTCTCCTCTGGGATATGAACAACGAACCCGCCGAATGCACCCTGGAAACATGGATCTCGCTTGAAGGCAAAACGGTCCATGTGCGAAACAGGCTTGCGACGCACAGAACCGACACAAAGTGGGATGTTGTTCCCCTGCACCAGGAAGTCCCGGCGGTATACACCATCGGCGATCTGGATCAACTGTACAGCTATGACGGACCTGCACCCTTCACCGGCGCCCCACTGACGACAACCAGCAACAACGGACCGCCGTGGGTCTATCCCAATATGGGAGTTCCCCCGGCTCTGCCGGGGTGGCAGTAGCTGTTTGACATTTCCGGGAGTCCATCGCGGAAACTCTTGCTCGTGAGCCGCCAAAGCACACGAAAGGAGTTCCGCGATGGACACATGCGAAAGTTTAAG
>CAIXUF010000402.1 GCA_903922535.1 Candidatus Hydrogenedentota bacterium | reverse complement strand
TGGACGGCGGGCACGGCGCGGCCCGTGGCTGGTGTATGCACCAGCACGGGACGTGACGGGCACGACGCGCCAGCCGGCCGCGAGCGGAGCGGTCGGACATGGGGCAAAGCGTTCGCCAAGGACAGTGACCGCAGCGGGCCGCCGTTACGGCAAAGCGATCGCCGAAGACAGTGACCGCCGTGGACCGCCGTTAGAGCAAAGCGACCGCCAAAGGCAGTGACCGCCGTGGCCGGACGTTGATTCCGGCATGTGAGATGGAGGGACGTGTCATGTTGTTCGAAGCAGGTCAGACAGGGAATCCGAGAGGCCGGCCGCGGGGTTGTGTCGGTGGTCGCATGCGGGCGTTGGGCGGGTTGGACCGCCTCTTGGCGCGCAAGAAGAACCAGCAGGCGTTGATCGTGGCGCTCGAGGCCGATCTTCAGGCCGATCCTGTGACGTTTTTCAAGACGGTCGTCATGCCGTTGCTGCCGCGCGAGGCCAAGTTGTCGGTGAACCACGCGGGTGTGATCCAGTGGCGGTCTCTGATCGGGGCGGATGGCGTGGACGCCCGACCGGCACTGCGTGCGGATGATTCTGACGCGGCAGGTGACGATTGAGGCAGGTGCCTGCGGCGGGCATGGGACTGCCCGCCCTACCGGGAGAACGATCATGGCCGTGACCCTGAATTACCAGCCGCACCCGGCGCAGATGGAGATCCACAAGGCGCGTGGAAAGCGTTTCCGTACCGTCTGCACGGGCAGACGGTTCGGGAAGACGTTGTGCCTGGCGGCCGAGTTGCTTGACCGTGGCGGGTGTGAACGGGGCGGCGATTACGGGTGGATCGCGCCCACCTACAACGTCGCCGAGCGTGGGATCGAGGCGTTCAAGACGATTGCGGATGGTTTCATTCAGGTGTGCGGTCGGGCGCCGTGTCGGGTGGAGTTCACGGGTCCGGCCGGTGCGGTCCGGGTGTGGTTCCTCTCCGCTGATAACCCGGACAACATCCGCGGATTCGGGTTTCAGGGACTTGTGATCGATGAAGCCGCGTCGATCCCGCGCGACGTGTGGCATTACGTTCTGCGCCCGACCATCGCGCAGACCCTGGGTTGGGCGGTGTTCGTCAGTACGCCGAAGGGTCGGAACTGGTTCTACGATCTGTTCACCCGTGGCCTGGACCCGGCGGAGACCGAGTATGCCAGTTTCACGTTCCCGAGCAAGGCATCGCCGTATTTCCCGGCGAAGGAATGGGATGAGGCGAAACGGACGTTGCCGGAGGATGTCTTCCGGCAGGAGTATCAGGCGGAATTCCTGGAGGATTCCGCCGGTGTGTTCAGGAACGTGGACGCGTGTCTGACGTCCGACGTGGCATGTGACAGTGCGCGGCAGGTGGTCATCGGGTGTGATATCGCTAAACACACCGACTGGACGGTTCTGATTGCCATGGACGCCGCCAGCGGCAGGTGTTTTGCGATGGAGCGGTTCAACCAGTTGGACTGGCCGATCCAGAAGGAGCGGATTGTGACCTTCGCGCGCCGGTGGCGCGGTCGTGTGATTTTGGACGCCACCGGGATTGGTGATCCGATCTATGACGATCTGAAGCGGGTTCTGCCTGACATCGAGCCGTTCAAACTGACGCCCGGCAGTAAGACGGAACTGGTGCAGCGACTGATCGTCGCCATTGAGCAGCGGCAGGTG
>CAIXUF010000401.1 GCA_903922535.1 Candidatus Hydrogenedentota bacterium | reverse complement strand
TCTTGCGACCGCAGGTCTCCTCTTCTCCGGATCATCTTCGTGCTATTGACGCTGTCTCCAAAAGCGCTCTGTGCGGACGACAGCGGGATGCCGCACGGGTTGCCAAAACCGGCGCGTGGCGGAGAGGAGACCTTCGGTCGGAAGAGCGTGGCGTGGTCTGGAAACCACGCCACAACTGGAGAGCGCTCCCCGCCTGCTTCGCGCTTGCCACGCGCCGTTCGCACCGGAATACTACGGATTGTTCGGGGTGATGCGGTGTGAAATAATAAAGCAGGAAGTTTGAAGGGTGAAGGGTGAAGTTGGAAGATGACGGATAGTCAGAATTTGCTGGGAAATGAATAGAGTTGCCGGGATGATCGTATTGTAGGAAGCCGGTCCAAAGGGTCGGATAACGGCGTTGCGCCGATAGGAGGTTATGCCTTGCGTATCAGGTTTTTCAGTGTGTGCATCCTGCTGTTGCTGGCAGGATGGTCTGTCACGGCGCTGGGAGCGCCCCAGGGGGAGACGCGGCGCATCTCGGTGGTGAACCTGCCGCTGAAGGGCGCCCCGGACGGTCTGTCCACGACCGTGACGATGCTCAAGTATGGCGATCCCGTCACGGTGCTCAGCGCGGTGTCTGCCGATGCCTCGGCGCCGGTGCAGAATGCGGGCGGCAAGGGCGCGAAGTCCGGCAATGCCAAGACGGCCCCTGCGGTGCACGCTCCCCAATGGCTGCGGGTGACCGTGGCCGGTGGCGGACAAGGCTATGTGCCCGAGGCTTCGACCGTGACAGACGCCCAGTTCAACAAGCAGGCGTCCGGCATGCCGCAAATCGGTGACACCCGGGCGGCCGGCAAGGGATTCAGCGAGAGTGAGGACCCCGACCTGGCGGCGGTGAAGGGGGCTGGCGGCAGTGCCGAAGTCGGCACGGCCAATTACCCGGCGCTGGACAAGGTCATTGCCGGGAAAGCGCTTGAGGACGAACAGGCCAAAAACCGGGATTTCCGCCAGACCGGCAAACTCGGGGAGTACAAGCAGGCGGAGGCACCACACCAATGAACAAGTCAAGCTTTCATTGCCTGCTTGCCGCGGCACTGGCCGCGGCGGCCATAATGTCGCTCACGCCGGCCGCATCCGCGCAGAATCCCCTTTCCGCGATTGGCAATGTGCTCGGAGGAAGGGGCAAGAACGCCGCCCCCGCCCCCGCCCCTGCCCCGAATGCCAGCCCCCTATCCGGGATTGGCGACGCCATCGGCGGAAAGGGCGGCCAGATCTTCAACCAGACCGCAGGGGCGGCCCAAAAACTCGGCGAGGCAAACTCCGCCGCCCAGGCGGGACCGCGCTATGAGTACCTGGTCGGTTACCGTGTGGCGGCACGCCTCCTTGGGAACGCCAAGACACTGCCTCCGGAGAGTCCCGTGGCGAAATATGTGGACCAGGTGGGACAGACCATTGCGCTCGGCTCGGCCTTCCCCTACCCCTATCGCGGGTACTGCTTCGTGGTGCTGGAAAACCCCAACGTGAACGCTTTCGCCACGCCGGGCGGGTTTGTCTTTGTCACCACGGGCATGATCAAATTCCTCCGTAACGAGGACGAGCTTGCGGCCATTCTGGGCCACGAGGTGGGGCATGTGGAACTGCACCACGGCATGCGCGCCATCCAGGAGGGCGCGCAGAACAAGGCCATGGGCGGCCTCCTGCAGGATCTGGCCTCGGACACCTCCGTGGGCAAGAATCTGGGCCAGGTGCTGGGACCGCTGTCGGACGAGGTCTACAAGTCCGTGGCGAACGGCTACAGCAGCGACCTGGAGGCGGAGGCCGATGCGCGCTCCGCGGAGATTTGCGCCAAACTGGGCTATGACCCGTCCGCCTTGCTGGGCGTGCTCGAGCGCTTCCGTGCCTACAAGGGCAATTACGGCGGCGCGGGCTATCCGGAACAGCGGGCTCAAATTTATGCCGGAAAACTCCAGCAGGGCCAGTATCCCATTCCCGCGCCGGTTCCGGAACGCGTCAACCGTTTTGCCGACGCGCTTTCGCGACTTCCTTAATCCTCAAGGGAACCAACACCGTGCCTGACAACGACAAGAACACGCCCGCGGAACCGGAAACCGGTCCCATCCCGACAGCCGAATCCGGGGAACCCTCCGGCCAAAGCCAGGTCTCCAACGAGTTGCTTTCCAAGCTGGTGGATGCGATCAACAACCTTGCACGGGGCGAAGCGGCACAAACCGCATCGCTGGAGCGTATCGAAGAGGAAATTGAGGAAACCCAGGAAAAACAGGCGGCAAGCCAACAGGCCTGGACCACCTGGCTGACCCATTTCATGCTGGATCGGGAGGCGGGATGGCGGCGGTGGCTCGTCCAACTGACGGTGCGCCTCTTGGCGGTGGTGATGGGGATCTCCGCCTTCTGGGGATTCATGGGCTGGTACATCGACCGGATCGAAATCGTGCGCATGTCACAGACCTACTGCAATACCGCCGTACAGGTGTATGAAGAGGAGGAGAACGCGACCGTCGCGCTTGCCCTGCTGGACAAGGCCGTCGAATTGAACGGCAATGATTCGGACATACGTTTCCAGCGCGCCTTTATCGGGGGCATGGCGGTCGTGCACGATTTGCTCAACCTGGACCGGCCGGTGAACCGCGATGAACTGGATCGCGCGCACGGGGCGCTGGCCCAGGCCCACATGCTCCAGCGCCTGCGCCCCAAGAGTCCGGAATCGCACATTCTCTCCTCGCAGATCTACACGGCGCTGAAAAAGTTCGACGTGGCCGAAAGCGAAATGAAGCAGGCGCTTGCGCTCGCCTCCGACAATCCACTGGTGCGCTGGCGGCATGCGGCGCTGATCATGGAGCAGGTCAAGAACGACCAGAAGAAGACGCTGGACCATGCCGCGTTGCTGGCGGAGGCCGAGAAAGAACTTGATGCCGCGCTTGAACTGAGCCGGCGCCCCCAAAAGCATTCCGTTTTCAATGCAAGTTCCCTGCCCTCGCTGCTGGCCAGTCCCTTCGTGTCTTCGGACCCCGAGGAGACCAATCCCCACCTGGACAAGATGATCCTGCTGTGGAAGGGAATTCTGGAGGCGGAACACCGGAAAAACTACGCCAAGGCACGGGAGTATTACACGGAAGCCATCAAGGGCGACCCCGGGTTTTCTCTGGCACTGTCGAGCCGGGGCCTGGCATGGCTGAGCGGCGCGGACAAGGATTATGCCAAGGCAAGGGAGGATTTCCTGCAGGCGTTGAACACGGATCCCAACTGCGTTCAGGCCTACTACGGACTGGGCATGGTCTACGGCTATCAGGATCGCTACGAAACGGCCAAGTCCTATTTCGACAAGGGACTGGCCATCAACGAGTCGTCGCTGCGCCTGCTCAAATGGCGCGGCATTGTCAACGCCGAGATGCAGCAGTGGGACGCGGCGCTGGAAGACTACGGCAAGGCGCTGGATTTGGACCCTGCCGA
>CAIXUF010000400.1 GCA_903922535.1 Candidatus Hydrogenedentota bacterium | reverse complement strand
CTGACAATCAACGTAAAGCTCCGGCGCGCGGCTATTGACGCATCGCTTAAAGCACCTGATTCGGCCTGCCCTTCTCAGTCTTGATGTCGCCCTTTTCTTGCCGATCATAAGGAAACTTAATTGTTGAGGAATTCCT
Organism: Candidatus Hydrogenedentota bacterium; assembly: GCA_903922535.1. The sequence continues at coordinate 1,760 of CAIXUF010000400.1, read as the reverse complement.
CGACAACGGCGACCGCATTTTCGGTCGGGGTCTCTGGTCTAAGCGGCTTGGCCGGCGATAGGATGTAGCCGCCGCCTTTGCCCATTTCGCTGCGCAGATGCCTTATTTCCTGGCGAATCTCAGCGGGTGTCCCAAAAGGAATCGTATGCTGGCTCCCCAGGCACCCCCAGAACGTAATCTTGTCGCCCCAGGCCTTCTTCAGTGCGTATGGATTCATGCCGGCGGCCTCCGGCTGAACGCTTTCGAGGACGTCCAGGCCGATCTCCACGATGTCGGGCATAATGTCCGCCGCGCTTCCACAGCAGTGCATGATGGCCAATTTACCTTGCGCATGGACAGCGGCGAAGATCCGGGCATAGCGGGGCTTAAAGAATTTCCGCCACCGTTCGGGTCCAATCATGACGCCGCGCTGATTGCCCCAATCGTCTCCCATCATGATGGCATCGGCCGGTACGTCGGCGCACTCCGCCACCAACGCCAGGCAAAGGTCGGTCATCCGATCCAGCAATTCGGCATAGAAGTCCTCCTCGGCAACACAGTCCATCAGGGTGTTTTCGAACCCTCGCAAATACCAACTGTCCCACAAGCACAGACTCGAAATTAGGCGAAAGGAGTCCGCCGAGGCGCGGACGCGTTTCTTCGCGTCAGCTTTGGCTGCGGCATCGAGGAACGTAACCGCCGACGGGAAGGCATACCCTTGGAAGGTTGGGGCCTTGAGCCCGGGCTCTACAACGGCTGGGACTTGTTCGTCGGTTCGCCAGATCGAGCCGAACGCGTCCCGGTGGTGCGTGGCATCCAGCTTCTCGCTTGGGGACTTGACGACGCCGCCACAGTGCGTCATGTAAGGCACCAGTCGGCTGCGCCAGTCTTTGCTTCCGAAATGTCCGTCAAGCCGGATGCCCACGTCATCTTCGAATGCCAGAGTGTAGGGTATGGGGACTGTGCTGCGGTGATGGATCTGCTCGAGGACGATGTCACGTGGTTGCATTCGATTCCTTTCGGGGTGTCTTGTTCGCAGACATGCCCCGTTTGGTTTCGAGGCAACGGTACGCTCCTTGGGCGACGGGTGTCAAGGGGTGTGCGTAGCACGTGTGATGCCTGCGCCCGTCTTGCCGCCGCCCCCGCCGCGCGCTATCTTATCCACGTGGCCACCTGCCCGGTGACCTGTGCCGTACCCGTGGAAACGGCCCGTGATCGCGTTAAGGAATGCGGCCCATGTCAAACCGTCGTCAGGCCATCGTGATCATGACGGACACGCAGCGCTGGGACATGGTGAACTGCTATCGCCTGACCGGGCTGCAGACGCCGCATCTCGACCGCCTCGCCGCCGCCGGCGTCCGGTTCGAGCGCGCTTACACCTGCCAGCCGGTGTGCGGGCCGGCGCGCGCGGCGCTCTTCACCGGCACCTTCCCCCACACCAACGGCGGCTGGGCCAACAACCTGCCGCTGGGCGCGGGCATCCCGCATCTCGGCCAGCGTGTGCGGGACGGCGGCGTGCGAACCGCCCACGTCGGCAAGTGGCACCTGGACGGCAGCGACTACTTCGGCCTGGGCATCTGCCCCGACGGATGGGACGACGCCTATTGGTACGACATGCGGCGCTACCTCGAGGAACTCTCCCCCGCGGACCGCCTCCGCTCGCGCCGGAACGCCACCACGCTCGAGGGGATCGACGAGGCGTTCACGTTCGGGCACCGGTGCTCCAACCGGGCCATGGAGTTCCTCTCCCGCCACCGGGAGGAGGACTTCCTGCTGGTGCT
>CAIXUF010000399.1 GCA_903922535.1 Candidatus Hydrogenedentota bacterium | reverse complement strand
TGCTTCCGGAGGCCCTGGTTGGAACCCTTCAGGACCACCTGGTGAAAGTGCGTGCCCTCCACAACCAGGACCTGAAGGAGGGGTTTGGGGAGGTTTGGTTGCCTGATGCCCTGGGAACCAAATACAAAGGTCTTGGCAAGAAATGAGTTGCCCGCACCCAGCACCGGCAGTCCCATTACCAGTGACAACCGCGTGACCACGCCGTTCGGAACAGTTTCAAGCACAATCTGCTCCGTCTTCGCCTTCGTTTCGGCGTAGAAGTTCACGGGAACAGGCGCGTCCTCCTCCGTGTACATGCCCTTCTTGCCGTCAAACACCGAGTCCGTCGAGCAGGCGATCATCTTCGTGCCCGCATCGGCGCAAAGCTGGGCCAGTTCCCGCGTCACCCCCACATTAATCCGCTCCGCGTCGGCCTGGTTGTTCTGGCAATAGTCAATGTCGGCCAGCGCCGCCGTGTGCACCACCGCGTCCGGCTTAATCTGCTGGAACACCTCCTTCAATTTGCCCGCATCGCACAGGTCAAACTGGAGGCAGTGAAAATTCTCCCGCTCCTCCGGCGACTCAATCAGCGACAGGGCATACACATCCCAACCGCCGTCACGGAGCGCCTGCCAAACCGTGCTGCCCGCCACAAAACCGCCGTATCCGGTCACCATCAATTTGCGTGTCATGAACTCATGTCTCCAGTTCAGAAAAAGGGTTGGCCGTGCTTTGCGCGGCAGGGAAGTACACAATCGCTCCGGTTAAGGTACCACCCCCCCGGCACATTGTCAAACCCGGCACATGGGCGCTGTCCACCACCCCCGCATCGCTCCCATTCTTTCCATTTGTCCCATTCCTCCCATATCTCCCATAATCTTGGAAAAGACAATCACCACCAAAGGAGGAGCCGCCCATGTCCCGCCACATCCCCCAGCCCACCCGCATCCAGGCCGCAGGCAACAAGCCCAAGGTCATTGAGGAGTTCATCGGCCGCGTCAACAGCGGCACCGCCGCCCTGAGCATCGCGCGCATGATCAGCCCCCCGGGCTGGCTGGAACCGGGACAATGCCCCGAATTCGACGAGTACACCATCGTCCTCAAAGGCGCGCTCCAGGTGAAAACCGGCGAGGGGCGCCCCTTCGAAGTCGCGGCGGGCGAAGCCTTCATCGCCACCGCGGGCGACTGGGTCCAATACAGCACCCCCAACGCCGAAGGCGCCGAATACATCGCCGTATGCCAACCCGCCTTCTCCCCCCAAACCGTCCACCGCGACACCAATGCCTGATTCACCCTTCACACTTCACCCTTCCTCAGCTTGCCTTCCGCCGCATCCATGTCCTACCATATCCCCTCGCCGTCCGGAATCGTGCGGCGAACGGGTCAACGGGTTTCATCGGGACAACAACCAAAAGGTATCAGCCATGAGAATCTACCGCAAGTTGATGTGCGCGCTCGCGCTCACCGCCGCACTGACTATTTCCCTCAGTTCCTGCGCCACCACCGCGAGTGCCCAGTCGAAGCAAACCAACGTGAAGAAGAAGGTTGTGGTGGTGTGGTCCGAAGGCACCGCACCCAAGCGCGTCTATCCCAATGACATCAACGGCGCCATCGCCGACGGGCTGAAGGCGGACCTCAAGGGCTGGGAAGTCGTCACGGCCAGCATCAGCGATCCCGAACAGGGTCTGCCCGACGCGCTGCTCAACCGCTGCGACGTGCTCATGTGGTGGGGCCACAAGAAGCACGACCTGGTGAAGGACGAACTGGTCGCCAAGATCGTGAAGCGCGTAAAAGAGGACGGCATGGGCTTCATCGGCCTGCACTCGACCCACTTCGCCAAAGTGAACAAGGCCCTCATGGGCGACGCCTGCTCCTGGGGCGACTACAAGGGCGACTCCACCACGGTCGACATCACCGTAAAAGACGCAACCCACCCCATCGCCAAAGGTGTGAAGGACTTCCAGATCATCCAAAACGAACGCTACAAAGAGCCCTACGCCGTGCCGACGCCCGATGCGGTCCCGTTTGAGGGTGTCTACACGCTCAAGGGCGGCGCCAAGGACCCGGTGATGCGCATGGGCCTGTGCTGGCATTCCGGCAAGGGCAAGTGCTTCTATTTCCAGGCCGGCCACGAAACCAACCCCACCTTCTTCGACAACAACGTAAAGAAGATTATGGCCAACGCGGTCCAGTGGGCCGACCCCGCCTCCAACTAAAGAACGTCTTCTCGCGGGCGTCCCGGCCATTTCCCGGCGGGGACGCCCGCGTTTTGTTTTTGCACCCTTGACCACGGCGGACACACCATGCCCGACAAACCGCTCCTCCACATGCCCGGCATCATCACGGTCCTCAACACCCCCTTCACCGTCGAGAACACCATCGACACCGACGGCCTGCGCAGGAACGTGGCGTATGCCCTCAACACGGGCGTGGCCGGATTCCTTGTGCCCGCCATGGCCGCCGAAGTGGGCAAACTCGCCGCGGACGAACGCGAGACGATGGTCCGCACCGTGCTCCAAACCGTTACCGGACGGGTCCCCGTCATCGGCGGCGCATCGGCCCCCACCACAGAAGAACGCGTGAACACCACGCGGCGGCTGATTGAACTCGGCTGCGACGGTATCCTCGTAAGCATTCCTTACGAAAACGAAGCCCAGTACGTCTCCAACGTCCACGCCGTCGCCGATCAGCATCCCCCCTTTCTCATGCTCCAGGATTGGGACGCCTCCGGCAGCGGCGTGCCCGTGCCGCTCATCGCGCGCCTCTTCGAAGAGGTGGGGCCGTTCCGCTGCCTCAAGGTCGAAGTCGTCAACGCGGGCATGAAATACAGCGCCGTGCTGGACGCCACCCAAGGGCGGCTCCACGTCTCCGGCGGCTGGGCCGTCATGCAAATGATCGAGGCCCTCGATCGCGGCGTCCATGCCTTTATGCCCACCGGCATGCACGAGATCTACACCCGCATCTACGCTCTCTACCAGGCTGGCCGCCGCGACGACGCCCGCGCCCTCTTCAACCGGCTGCTCCCCGTGCTCGCCTTCTCCAACCAGCACCTCGACATTTCCATCCACTTCTGTTAGGGGACGGACAGACAGGTATGGTGAGACTAGGTGGGATGATGCGGGATAAGTTGAGATGCGGAGGGGAGTTATGACGCAGGGAGGCGCACCTGTTTGACTGGCAACGGGTAAATTGGGCGGAAACCTTTGTGAAACCTTGACTTGCGGGGAAATTAACCTCATGTGAGCGCCACAACGCCGGGGAAAACGGGATTGAGAAAGGGAAGTTGACCGTTTTTATGGACGGAATTTAATACCGTTTAAGGTGCCTGTTCGCAAACACTTGCGGCATTAGTACCGTGGAGATGGGATTTTGAGAAAGGGAAGTGAACCGGAAACGGACTTCCGATTTCCCTTTCTACGCGTAAGTGCTTGCAAGGGCTGATATTGGCGTGTATATCCTAACTTTTCATTAAGGAAACGGTTCCTTGTTATGTAAATTGTTTACAGAATTGGGCCGTAAAGGCGCTAGAAACGGGCCGAGTCCAGGTAATTTTGCATGATTTTTAGGATGTCTTGCTTGGTTGTTTCGGCCAGGTTTCCCTCGGCTGAAATGGGGAGATAGGGACGCGCTGGAATGGTCGCTTTGTGTCCGCGCCCGGCCTCTCCTCCAAAGAAATGGATGGGGCCGTAGACCTTGTTCGTGCCGATCTGTGCATAGTCATTTCCGTGCTCGGTTTGGATGGACGCGGCAAGTCCGGCGCTTGAGATCTGAAGCATCTTTCCGGGCCATGTACCATGCTTTTCACGCTCAGTTTTTGTCGCTTCTGCAAGGCCGGGCCATGCCTGACCGTCGGGACCTTTTTCGCCTGCAAATTGTGACTCGGTGGCGCTGGCCATGAGCGCGGCGATATTGGACATGAGGGGGTCGGTGTCCTGCAATTTGCGTGTAAGACGTTTCAGAAGGCTGCGGACCTCTTTGTCCTTCACTTCTATTGTTGTGACTTCATCGGACATGTTACTTTCCCGGAAGGCTGTGGCCGCAGTTCAACAACCTGGCGACAGTTGCAAGTTTGCGCATGAGCGCCCACCAGAGGCCCTTTATTGGGGTGGAGTTCCTTTGATTTGCGATCCGTCTGCGCTTGCAGTGTGCCCGACTCATAATGTTCCTTTCAGGGTTGTTTACAGCCAGTTCAAAGGGCCTTCCTTTTAGTTGCCCGGGCCGTCGGGATCCGGCGCTCCTAGTTTTGCTACGGAGGTCGAATTCCGGGGAGACAATATTTGTACTCGGGTTGCATATTGAGCCTCTTTCGAGGGGGGGAAAACAGCAGTGGCAAAACCGCAGCATGGCGATGTTTGGGCAGTGTGGTGTCGGTCGGAACGAAGCCGCAACAGGGGCCCATGGAAACGGCGAGTAACAGGAGCGCCCAGCAGCCTGCGTAATGCTGAAAGATGGGGCGTGGAGGTGGGTCAATGGGAGGGGTGAAATGTAAAGTGCGAAGGGTGAAGGGGAACGGGACCGCCGGGTCAGAGGAGTCGTGCTGGTCCCGAATGGTTGATGATTTGTGGGAGCTGTTCGGGGGCGGGTCAACGGTCATTTGAATGTTCCCGTGGCGCGCTGGAAATGGGACGGGTGGGACTGGCGAGGGCAGGCGGGACGCCTGCGGTACGCGTTTCGCTTTGCTGCCATTGACGATAGGCGAGCATGTGAAGGCAGCCCTGCAAGAGGCAGGCGGCCAGCGCGATGGCACAGATTGTTGCGCGGCGGAAGCGTCTGTTCATGCCGGGGACTTTCTGTGTGTCAGTGCTGTTGTGATACAATGAATGTGCCTGGTCGAGAGTAGAGTCGCTCCGGAGGCGAGGCTCAATGGGCCGAAAGGCAGGATTAGCTGTGAGGCGTCCTCGAAAGCCATCCGCTCTATGGGGTTCGAGACCCCCGCTCAAGACCGGGCATTGTCGTTTCGACTGATGCCTTTCATGACTGCGCATGATCAAGTCTCACCCACAGTTTCTCTCTTATTTTCCGTTCAATGTGTGTGTCTCTGTAGACGGTGTCCATCTTTCCCTCTTTTGAGAAAACTGCGCTCAGGGTGTTTCCTTCCATTACGGCGACAACGTTCCCACTGTGCGTGTCCGTATACCATTCGGCATGTGGGAGTTTGTTCGGGAGATCGCGCCAATCTTGAAGCGAAAGTCCATCTTTCGCGGCGCCATGACGGATAGCCTTTCCTCCCATGACAAGGCGATCGTTGACGTTCAATATTGGCGCGAATCCGGTCTCCGTGGCGACATGAAATGGAAGGACGCCAACGGTCATGGTCTTTCCCTGGGGTTGTCCGTATTTTTTTGAATTTTCCAGGAAGTAGAGCCATGCCTTCATGCGGGTTTGGGATAATACGGTATCCTGCACTTTCTTGAACGCCAGCGGTCCGTCTTGAAGGGCATCGACCGCCTTCTTTCCGAGGTAATTGTCAAATATATGGCATGCAATGGGGCTGGAGTTGAAGCCGGGGTCTGTCCACATGATGTCACGCGTTCCGTTGGGAAGTGTGACGCGGACGCCGGTCTGGGTTGTGGGAAAAAGTTCACCGGAAAGGGAACTGGCACCCACATTTACTGTGCGGGTCTCGATCTGGCCTTCGGAATCCTCAATTTGTGCGCCGTCACTTTGCGCCTCCGCGGCTGTCATACCAACAACGCGGCATCGGCAACGGAAGCCGTTGGGCGGATAAATAGAACTCCAGATGGGATCGTCTTTGGGCCACACGCGACCGTTTAATGCGGCATGGGTTGGGCGTGTGCGCCGGTCCATGATGGCGACGTACTGAAGATACTCGATTATGCTCGCCTCCATTTGCGCTTTCATGCGGCCAGCCATGTAGGCGGACTGGAGGTTTGTCTGGTAAATAGTCTTGAGGCGATGTGGGCTGCCGAGTTGGACTGTGTGTTCTTTTTGGTCCGGACCGACAATGTTCTGTTTTCCCCACCAACCGCGTTTTATCAATAGAGGTTCAAGTTCCTTACGGAACTGTTGAAAGGTCTTCCCCTCTTTGAGCGCATCGAGCAGGCCGGAACGGATGTCACAGAGCACGTCTAGTTGTGCTGCCTTGGCGACGGTAAATGCGCGGGCATGGGCTTCATCAAGCATTTCCTGCCAGTCCCAGGAAACGGCGAGCCCCTTCTCCCGAAGAAACGCAACAGCGTCCTTTGGAGGCAATCCGAACATGGCGTTGAGCCATTCGGGATTAGGGGCCTGCTCAGGCATCGGGAGACATCCCCCTAAATCCCCCTTCCAAGGGGGACTTTTCGGACAGGCGTCCCCAAAGGTCGCTGATAAATATTAGGCGGGTGAGCATGTCTTCGAGGGTGCCGGGGTCGGTATTCGGGAACTGATCGGCGAGCCATCCGAGAAAGGCTTCGGGGTTTTCGTCGGCGTTTTTCAAGGCGTCCATAATGGGGGCAAGCAGGGCGCATCCCTGGGCATCGAGAGTCTCGGCGGTGATGGATTCGACTGCTGCATCGAGCGCGGCCTGGTCGGGGAAGGGTGTATCGTCGCGCTCGGCCGCTTCGATGGTGGCAGGCGCGGCAGGCGGGACGCCTGCGGTACCGGAAGCCGGCGGGACGCCAGCGCTCCCAGTGGGGGCGGACGCGGCGTCGCCGATGAATTCATAGTCGTCGCCGTAGATTCTTTTTACGGCGTCGGGCTTGAGGCGATAGCCCTGTTCACGGAGAGCCTTGTCGCGATCGGCGCGGGTCTTGAGATCTTCCTGGACTTCGGTTTCACGGGACACGCTGGGAATACCGGCGCCGGGAAGGTTGTATTCAACGAGCCATTTGACCCATGTTTCTGTCGCGCTGGCGGAAATGATATCCGCATCTGAAACAACAAAGTCCTCGCGCACCTCCATGTGCACCTGTGCTTGGGCCAGCGACCCGCCGTTCTCAGTGGTCATCGTTTGACCCAGGACGATTTTAGCTATGGCATGATCCCAGTAGGCCATCCAGTTTTCATAGCCGGCGTTGCCGCCCCGGGTGGCTTCCAGGAGTTGAACCACCATGTCATCAGGAATTACCACTGCCGCGTCGGTCTGAATGGCGCTGAGGGCTTGGAGGAGTTTGTCGCGCTGTTCTTTTTCCGTGCCCTTTGGAAACTTGCCTATGGGCGTGGGCGCCCCGAATTTTTCAAGGTAGACGCTCCAGAATTTTGCGCCGTTTCGTTTGAACCAAATTGGCCAATAGAGGGCATTGCCGAGTCCGCGGCCATAGGGCTCATCATGATGGGTTGCTCCGACCTGGGCGACCCAGAACTTTCGGTCTGGCAGCGCTTCGCCCATTGGTGCGGACATTGTAAACATGCGCAAGGAACCGTCGGGCGCGAAGGCAAAGCGCGCACGGTCTCGGACGCGGATGTCGTCAATGCGCACGCCGGATGCGTCTGCCGCCCAGATAATCTCGGCGACGGCAAAGCCGAAAAAGCGCGCATAGAGCATCTGGTCGGTGATGCTGTCCCAGGGGATCTTCTTGAGTGTGTCTTCAATGAGCAGCGCGGCGCGTTTGTCGATGCGAGACGGACTGGCGGGCTCGACCACCCAGGGCTTTCGTACGACGGCCAGGCGGCGTTGTGAGAAGGTGGCCTGAACCTGGTCGTCGCGCAGTAGTTCCTCGTAACCTTTCCAACCGCCGGCAATGCCGAGGATTCGGTCGGTGGGCGGCAGATAGGGGAGCGCATCGACATAGCCGCGGGTGATGTCTTTTCCGCCGAGGATTACGGCGACTTCGTCGGTGTATGGTTTTTCAGTAGCCATTGCTGACCTTCCTTACGGTTCCCCATCCTGTGTCTGGTGAAATCTCGTAGCTGTCGAGGGCGGCGGTGGCGGTTTTTCCGGCGGAGGCGCACTGGGAGAAGTCAACGAGTTCTGTTTGGGCGGCGGCGTTGGCGAGTGCGAGGGACCAGAATCGGTCGGCATGGGAACCTTCGACTTCGGATCGGTCGGCGACGAGCCGGGGGGCGCCGGTGGCGCCGGGGACGCGTTTGACGGAATGGAGGTCGCCGCGCAGGTCGACGGAGATGGGTATGAGTAGGTTGCGATCTTCCATGGCCTCTTTGAGTGCAGTGGCCATGGTGAGTTTTGCGGGGCCTGTGAAGAGGACGCCCTCGACGCGTTCTTTTCCGAAGAGGTCCTGGGCGTCCTCGACGAATTTTTCGCCCATGCCGGTCTGGTCGATGGCGGCGCGGACAACGCGGTAGTAGCGCATGACGCGTGCGAGTTCGGCCATCTGTTTGGAGAATTTGACGTTTTTGAGTTCGATGATTTCGCGGCATATCTTTACGCCGAAAATGTTCTCGAGGACGGTGATGATGGTGAAGTCGCCGCGTCGGGCGATGTCCATTCCGACGGCGCATGGGCCGCCGGCGTAGAGCCTGGGGTCTCCGGCGTTGGCGGTTTCACAGGCGCTGATGATGTCGAAGGTGAGCCATGCGGAGCCTTGGTCGACAAAGGTGCACTCGAATTCCTGGGCCCATGCGGTGGGGTCTTTCATGGCCTTTTTGAGCATTTGGATGTCGCGGGGGAGTCCGTCGGCGACGGCTTTGTAGATGTCGGTGGTGTGGCGGGAGAAGAGGCCGTCGTCGTCGGTCATGATCTCGTAGAATTTGTTGTTTTTGCCGTTGGGTGTGGATGCGAGGCGGAGTTTGAGGGCGGGGGTGGAGACGACGGGGAGGAGTGCGGTCCAGATGGCGCGGGAATCTTTGTGGAAGGCGAACTCGTCAAGAAAGAGGTTTTCGGTCATGCCGCGGGCGGTGGTTGGGTTTGCGGCGATGGCGCGGATGCGTGAACCGTCGGGCAGGCGGACCTCGAAGCTGAGTTCTTCGTCGTCGAGTTGGACCTGGACGGCCTCGAAGGCCATTTTGTAGGCCTGCAAGTGGAGTTTTACGCCGTTGTCCATGGCGTCGAGGGCGCGGGCTTTGGAGATGGACATGATGGTCCATCGTGTGGGTTTTCCGGCGGCCATGGCATCGAGCACATCATCGACGATTTCGAGTGTGGTGGTGAAGGTCTTTCCGGTCTGGCGGGCGAACATGGCGGCTTTGAACTTGCTTTTGTCGCGCAGGTATTCGCATTGATATGGATAGAGAATGCCCATGCTCATTGCCACAAGGCCGGGGCAGGCGGGACGCCTGCGGTACAGGGTGCGCATGCGACGGGATAGAGGATGCGGGCAATCCACTGGGCTAGTTGCGGTACAACAGCGTTCCCTGCCGCGTGGCGCATGACAAGGTTGGCAACATCCATTCCGAAGGGAATCCCATCACGAGCAGAGATTCTCTTCCGCTCAGCCATCTTATTCCGTCGGCCTCTTTCACAGACGAGAACTTCCGAACCGAGACTGATCCGTGAAGCGGCGTTCGAGGCCGTGAGAGTATTGCCAGCCCAGGCCATCTGGTTGCGTGACTCTTCGAGCGGGCCAAGCGAGATATGTAGGCCTTCCACTGGTGCGGCATCAGCCAGGAGCTCCATTGGGGGATGCTGTCCAAGACCGGCAACCAGGAAAACCCTTCGGCGTGCCTGGGGGACTCCGAAATAACGAGCGTCCAGCACCCGGAAGCATCCCACATACCCGCAGTCGGCAAGGGATTGGATGACGACCTGAATGTCTTCGCAATGGTTGCTATGGAGCAGCCCGTGGACGTTTTCAAGGACCACCCAGCGGGGCCGAATTTCCCGGAGGAGACGTATGACCTCAAAGAAGAGTCCGCTTCGTTTTCCCCGGAGCCCGAGTTTGCCCCCTTTTCGTCTGGAGCCCATTTGACTGATGTCCTGGCATGGGAACCCTGCGGTGATGCAATCGACATAACCTAGTACTTCTCCGGTTACTTTTGTGACATCCTCAAACTGCCGGGCCTGCGGAAAGTTGTCCGCAAGCACAGCGCGGGCTGTGTCGTTTATTTCCACCTGCCATTCGGTGCGCCAGCCGGCGCGCTCGAATCCGAGGTCGAATCCGCCGATGCCGGCGAAGAGACTTCCAATAGTGGGTGTTGGGGTTTTGGTCATTGTTGGTTATCCGCCGTAGAGGGTTTGGCGGACCCTGCGGACGGTCTCGGGGTCGAGTCCGTTTTTGCCGGTGAGGGCTTTTGATTCCATGTCTCTGAGTTTTGCCTCGTCGCGCTTGCGGACGGTTTCGGCGTGTTTCTTTTGGGCGATGCTTGCGCGGGCGAGTTCGGATATGGAGCGTGCAGCCGATGACAAGAGGGCTGCGCGGTCTTCGGGGGTTGTTGTGGCTTCGGATTCTTCGCATTTGAGCAGGATGTCGAAGAGTTCGGTCTGGACGAGGGAGATGACGGCTGCGGAGCGCTGGTCGGCGTCGTCTGGGGCGGCTTCTGCGATGGCGCGTGCGGCTTCTGTGCTGGCGCGAATGGCGGCAAGGCGGCGCTCCAGGCGCTGGCCGTAGCGGTGGACGGATGCGCGGCTGATGGCGTAGCCGCGGTCTTGGAGGGCGGTTGCGAGGAGGTCGTATCCGGAGAAGTTTCCTTCGGCGAGGGTTTTGTTGAGCCAGTCGCGGACGGGAACGGGGAGTGCGGCTATTTTTGATTTTGCGGGCATGTTTTAGGGTCTCGGGTCTTGGGTCTTGGGGAACAGGGCAGCATGGGGAACGTGGCAGGCGGGACGCCTGCGGTACGGGTGTTGTCACCAGTATTTTTGGGGGCGGCCTATTCCGGTGGGGCAGTCGTCGGTGTATTCGTAGACGTCGCATCCTTTTTGTGTGATGGCTGCGGTGATGCGTCCGTCGGGAAGTTTTGTGATGTCGGCAAGTCCGGCGGATTCGAGGTATTTGAGTTGTGCGCGGATGACGGCGGGGTCGGACTGGAGGGGGACGGCCTGGACGGTGGAGAGGAGGATGCCTTCGGCGACGGGGTATCCTCCGCCCTGGTACAGGGCCATGAGTATGATCCAGCGGCTTGTTTCGCGCTGTATCTGGTCGTTATCTTTCACGGTTCCTCCCTTCTTTTAGGGTCTTGGGTCTTGGGTCTAGTGTAGAACGGGGCGTGGACAGTGGGGGTGGAGGGTCTGCGGCACCGGGGTGGGTTGGCGCGGGGCGTGTGTTGTTCACGATTCGCCCCTTTTATTCCTGCCATCAATGAGCCGTTCGATGCGTTCTGCGAGTGCGTCGAGTTTTGCGTGCATGACGGTCTCGGATCGGATTTGGTCGTCGCGGAGGACGAATTGCTGCTGTGCCACCGCCAGTGCGTCCATGCGCGCCAGCGCGATGGTGTTTTCGCGGAGGGCGTCCTCGCGGCGGACGTAGGCCATGGGCAGTTCGACGCGTGTTTCGGTGAGTTCGCGGTTGACGCGTTTGAGTTCCTCGCAGCGCTCGGGGCTGCACATGGATTTTGCGAGGGACTCGATTTTGCTGTCGATGTTTGTGATGATGCGTGAGAGGAGCCATTTTATGATGGCGAGCAGGAAGGCATTCCATGTGAAGAAGATGCCGGTTGTCCAGGCGATTTGATCCCAGTTGAAGGTGACCATCATTTCCCCCTGAGCCGGTTGATTTCTGCGGCCTGCCAGGATTCGAGGCGGTAACGTTCCTGGAGCCAGGCGGGGGTGACTTCGTAGTTTCCGTCAGGCAGGCGTGTCACGACCTTGTCGGCCGGGATCACTTTGACCACCGGAGTGGGCGGGGCGGCCGTCGCTGCCAGTGGGGGGCGCGTCGTCAGACAGCCGGCTAAACATAACAGTGACAATATCGGCGTCACCGTTAGCAAGGGCCTTGTCCATGGCTTGAGTGTCGGTCTCATGGGTTGTGTCTTCCTCCGGTTTGGGCAGGGGCTGGGCGTTGAGGTGACGGATGAACCAGGTCACCAGGAGGGTGAGGAGTGCAAGGACGAGGGTTTTCACGGGTTGCCGGTGGTGGTGTCGGTCCAGTTGATGGGCTGGGTGGTGGTGGTGCGGAGCCAGAGGTTGACGGCGCCAAGGAGGGAGACCTGGATTGCGGCGGGGATGTCGAAGCCGAAGATCCATTGGAAGAAGAGGGCGATGATGGCGAGGAGGTTTACCCAGAGGGTTTTGGAGAGCCAGGGTGCTTTGCCGGTGGTGGTCATGCGAATGTTCCTTTGAGGGGTGAGGGTTGAAGGGTGAGGGGTGAAGATTGGAGGGCGATGTCGAGCAGGGCGCCGTAGTTCTTGTAGTTGGCGAGGGTCTGGTCGATGGTGGCGGCGCCGTATTTGGTGTTGTAGAAGGTTTTGTAGTAGGCGGCCTGATCCTGGACGGATTCGGGGATGGGTGCGTCGATGCGGAGGTAGTGGAGACGGCAGAAGAGGAGGGCGATTTTGTCGTTGTCGTCCATGCGCAAGGCCCAGAGGAGGGCCATGGGGTCCATGAAGGTGAGCCATTTGTCGGAGGCGTGGGGGTCGTTGAAGAGCCATTGTGTGGCGCGTGTGAGGAGGTCGGGGCGGTTGCGGAGGAGGTCGATGGAGTCTTTGATTGAGCCGGGTTCGACCTGCCATTTTCCGAAGCCGCCGATGTTTGACTCGAATTGCGGGGCGCGCTGGCGTTCCCAGGTGAATCCGGTTTCCTGGGCGCCGGTCATGAAGAGGAGGCGGGCGGTTCTGAGGGCGTAGGCGGGGCTTGGCGGGGTGGCGCCGTAGAGGGCCTGGGCGCACTGGCAGCAGAGGGTCCAGATGCGTTTGAGGTGGTCGGCCTGGCTGATTAGGGTGAGGAGGATGTCCATGGGCTGACTATAGGCTTGGCGCCCGGATATTGTAAGAATGACATGGACAGGGGGAAGGGGGAAGGGTGAAGGGTGAAGGGTGAAGGGTGAAGACCTTCGGTCGGAAGCGTGGCATGGTCTGGAAACCACGCCACAACAGGTCGGAAGC
>CAIXUF010000398.1 GCA_903922535.1 Candidatus Hydrogenedentota bacterium | reverse complement strand
GCGAAGGCCAGCGTCGTCGGCAGGCGCTTTCCGGGCGCATGGCTGTTTGAAGGCGATTTGGACGGGCCGAAGGCCTTCCGCAGGCGCGTGCCGAAGAAGGACGAGAATAGCAACTGCTGCACGAAGCCCCAGAACACATAACCAAACGCGCCGATGGCGAAGGCCCGGATGGTGAATCCCTCAAAGGCCTTCATGCCGCGCTGGGCCATCGCGCCGATGATAATCAACGCCAGCAGCGGCAGCGCGATCTTCATCGCCGTGGCGAAGGCCGAGACGAAGTTGTCGTAGCGGATGCCGAACAGGACGATGACCGCCGAGAGGAGCCCCAGAAAGGTGAACACAAACAGGATGCCGGGAAAGCCCTTGTCCACGTCGCGCAGCATCTCGACCTTGTTGAAATTGAAGAACTTGGAGACCTCGGCCCAGTGGGTGTAACCGATCGCGTTGAGCGCAATGAACAGGGCGAGCATGATTGCGCACAGGGTGCAGCGCTTCGCCGCGCTGCCCTCGCGCAGTTCTTTCCAGAGCGCCCACGGGTTGCCCAGGCCCCAGGAGGACAGCGTGTCGCCGTGCCGGAACGGGCTGACGAACAGCAGATAGCATGCGCCGATGCCGAGCAGTGCCCCGGAGACTATCTCTGCCGGTTTTATCTTAAGCATGATTCCGGCGGAATACTGCACCAGCCACAGCGCCGCCAGGACGAAGATCATGATCGAGAGGCCCTCGACCAGATTGTAGGCGCGCGACTTGCGCTCGTATTCCTGGTCCCCGGCGGTGTTGACCAGCACGTCAGTCCGTGCTTTGTCCGGTTTGCTCTCGGGCGTGTCATACCAGCCGTCCGGTGTTTGGACATAAGCGTTCTTGTCTGTCGGCGTGTTCACGGCACTTTTCTCCGGGGTTCAGGTTTCACGGGCGTCCCAGTATAGACCAACTATGACCGGGAAATGTAGGACCAATTGTGCGGGCGGCAGGTTTCGCGGTAGCATGTCCGCAGTCGGATTGGCTGTGGCAGGCGGCCCGACAGAACAGGGAGAACTGCCCATGCAGTGTCCAAATCGTGAATGCGGCGCCACGGTCGATGAAGGGGCGCATGTATGCCCGCAGTGTCGGGCGGACCTGAGAATGTCCGCGCCGTCCGGCCAGGCCGCTCCGGCGCAGGCATCACAGGGCAGACCTGTTCGAAGGCTGGCGAATGCGAGCCTGGTTCTGGGTGTCTTCTCGTTTCCGTTGCTTTGGCTCGTCGTGTTGGGCCTGCTGTGCAACGTGAAGGGGTTTCCCATATCGTTCATACCGTTGATGCTGGCTGCCGCACTGTTCATGGTGATTGCGGGGCTTGCGGCCTTTGTTTTCGGGGGCGCTGCCCTTGCTAGGGGCATGCGCGCTCCCCAAGGCGGACGCATACTCTGGCGCCCTCTTATCGGAGCCCTGCTCGGCTGCCTCAACGTCGCGTTGGTCGTTCATGTCTCTCTTGGATCCTTTCACAAGGGCCGCGACTGCGCGGATCTGGCCGCCTGCGGGGACAACCTTAAGCTGATAGGGAGGGCGTTGCAGGAATATGCCTTCGCGCACGGTGGCAAGTTTCCCCCCTTGTCTCCCAAAGGCGGTGTGCTCATGTTCACGCCGGATTCGGCCCCCCCGAGTATTGACCTTGGCGCGCATCTCACCTGTCCGACCGTCCGCAACGCCAAGAAATCAACCCTGGGGCAGGCGAGCCCCTTCGACGACCAGAGTTACTTCTATCTCGGCTACGCGCTGCGCAGCGACGATGCCGTTGAGGCATTTGCGAAGGCATACCGCAGGCGGATCGCCGAAGGCGGCACTTTCGACGAAGACTTGGTGGTAGAGGACGGAGAAGGGAAGCACGTTCTCCACAGATTGTCCGAAGGGGTGAAGGAAGTTCTGAGCGCGGAACATGACCGTCTTTCGGCGTCACCCTACGAGGGTCGCGGGCCGGAATACCAGGTTACAACCGTGGTTTGCGACGACGTGCCCCTGATCATCGAACGCGACCTGGGCCATGTTGACCCTGATTCGGACGGCGCTCCCCGCGGCGCCTTGGTCCTATATCAGAACGTTGGCATTCAGTACGTCGCGCGCGGCACATGGCCCGTCACCGAAAAAACCCAGCGAATCCTGGCGGAACTGGCCGAGTAATACAGGGGGTAGGGTGTGCGCAATGAAGCCGAGCGCACCGTCTTCCAGGCATGTCGTGCATCGGGGGGGCGGTGCGTTCCGTTTTGCCATGCAAAACTTCACGCACCCTACGGAATTGCAGTAGAATCCCCGGTAAACCACACGAGGGAACTGCCATGAAGCGTTTGTTGATATTCTCCGGTATCGTCCTGTTGCTTGCCTTGTCAGCCGGGGCGGCGGAGCTGACCGCCCGGATCGACGGCAAGAAACTGCTGGTGGAGGTGGACGGGAAACTGTTCACCGCATACAGTTTTGATGCGGGACAGAAGTACCCCTACTTCTACCCCCTCAACGGCCCGCTCACGGGCGAATCGGTGACCACGGAGACTTCGGAGCCCTACCCGCACCACCACTCGCTGTTTTTCGGCTGCGACCGGGTAAACGGCGGGAACTACTGGCAGGACAAGAACGAGACGGGTCAGATATTCAGTCGCGGCCCGGAGATCGTCCAAGCGAAGGGCGACAAGGTGGTGTTTCACGACCGGGGCGATTGGAAGCGGCCCGGAGCGGAACAGCCCATTGAGGATGAAAGGACGGTTACCATCACCGCACCCGCGGCGGACCGGCGCGTGATTGATTTCGAAATCACGCTCAACCCGCTGATGGATGTCAAGATTGAGAAGACCAATCACTCCTTTTTTTCCGCGCGCATGGCGCCTGCATTGAGTGTCAAGCAGGGCGGGACTTTGGTCAACGCCAACGGCGACGCGGCGGAGGCGGGCACCTTCGGGAAAGCGTCGCCGTGGTGCGATTACCATGGTACGCGCGACGGCAAGACCGAAGGGTTGGCCATTTTCCAGCATCCGGGCAACCCCTGGTATCCCGCGCCGTGGTTCACGCGCGACTATGGTTTCTTCTCGCCGACGCCCATGTACTGGCCGACCAATGACCAGTTTACCGAACTGCCCAAGGGCAAACCGATTACGTTGCGTTACCGTGTTGTGGTGCACGCCGGGGACACGGCCAAGGCGGACATCGCCGGCGCGTTCGCCGAGTGGTCTGATATCGCAAAGAAGCCATGACGCCCCAGGTGCTTTTACAGACAGGGCAACAGCGCCGCGTTTTTTTTGAGTGCGGGGGCCGTGCCACCGCTTTCCCTTGCGGGAGCCACGATTGCGCCACCGGGAAATGTCCCTTGCAAGCCAAAGCGACGGCATGGCCCCCGCACTCTTATGAAAATGCCCCATTATGGAACGGTTGTGTCCATGAATTAACCGCATTTTCTTGCTTTTGGTTGCGAGCTTGCTCGTTCCCGTGCTCAAAAAGGGTGCGGTATTCCTCGGTGTTTCAAGGGATCGGCAGGCGGCTTCCAATGGAGGGTGGCCGTTCCCGGCCCTTAATGGGTGACTGTCCCCCTTTAATATTTCGCAGTTTCCGCGCCTCCGTGGAAATTCCTGTTGCACCAAACCCGCCGTGTGCTATAGTTATGTTCGCACGGCAGGTTGGATCTGGACAATGAGCACGCGGGTGTTGTTGAGTCTGGGTTCCAATCTGGGCGACCGGGCGGACCATCTGCGCCGGGCCGTGGAGGCTGTGGCAGCGTTGCCGGATACGTGTCTGGTGGCGCAGTCCAGCGTCCATGAAACGGCGCCGTGGGGCGTGGCGGATCAACCGTCATTCCTCAACTTGGCTGCGGAGATCGAGACGGCCTTCGGGCCGCTTGAACTTTTGAACGCGGTCAAGGCATTGGAGATTCGCCTGGGTCGCACGCCGGGATCGCAGTGGGGTCCGCGCGTGATCGACATCGATCTCGTCCTGTGGCAGGACACGGTGATGAAGACCGGCGCGCTGACATTGCCCCATCCGCGGTTTCGCGAGCGGGCCTTTGTGCTGCTGCCGCTGCGGGAGATCGCGCCCGACGCGGTGGACCCGGTGACGGGGCGCACGGTGGCCGAACTCGCCGCGGCGCTGGACAGTTGTTGACAAATAATTCTTGAACCGCTCCGCTTGGAGCCCAAACGGGACCGGGACGGATTACGTCACGGTTCAGGAAGCGAAGAAGCAGATGAAAGACACCGTCATGGCGGCAGATCTTCGCCGCAAGAAGAGTGCGGGCGAGAAGATTGCCTTTCTGACCGCCTACGACTATCCCACCGCCGCGCTGGTGGATGCAGCCGGCATGGACGCCGTTCTCGTGGGGGACTCCCTGGGGATGGTGGTCATGGGCCGGGGAAACACCCTCTCCGTAACCATGGACATCATGGTCCACCACACCGCCATGGTCACCCGCGCGGTGAAGCGCGCCCTGGTCGTGGCGGACATGCCTTTTCTTTCCTATCACACCGGCCCCGAGGACGCGGTGCGCCATGCCGGGCGGCTGGTCGGCGAGGCGGGCGCGCAGGCGGTGAAACTGGAGGGGTCGGCGGAGCAGTTCGGCGATTGCATCCGCGCCATTTTGCGCGCGGGCATTCCGGTCATGGGCCACGTGGGGCTCACGCCGCAGTCGATTCTTCATTTCGGCGGGTTCAAGGTGCAGGGCCGCGGCGAGGCCGACGCACGCCGCATCAAGGCGGCGGCGCTCGGCCTCGAAGAGGCGGGCTGTTTCGCCATCGTGCTCGAATGCATGCCCTCCGCGCTGGCCGCCGACATCACGGCGGCGCTATCCATTCCGACCATTGGCATCGGCGCGGGCCCGGCCTGTGACGGGCAGGTGCTCGTGATGCATGACATTCTCGGCTGGGGCAAGGCCCGCTTTGCCAAAACCTACACCGACGCGCGCGGCGCGATGGCGGATGCGTTTGCCGCCTATGTGAAGGATGTGAAGGAAGGCGCTTATCCCGGCGCGGAGCATGGGTACGAATGATTATTCTCGACAACGCCGCGGACATGCGCGCGTGGTGCCGGGGACAGCGCCGCGCGGGAAAGACCATCGGCTTTGTGCCCACCATGGGCGCGCTGCATGAGGGCCATCTGAGCCTCATGCGCGCGGCCGCGCGGGAGAATGACATTGCCGTGGCCAGCATCTTTGTGAACCCGACCCAGTTTGCGCCGCACGAGGATTTCAACCAGTATCCGCGCACCTTTGACCAGGACACGGCCCTGTGCGAAACCGCGGGCGTGGTGGCCGTGTACGCGCCGACGGCGAAAACCATGTATGCGCGGGACTACTCGACCTTTGTCACCGTCGGCGGCGTGAGCGAGGGGCTTTGCGGCGGCAGCCGTCCGCATTTCTTTCGCGGCGTGGCCACGGTGGTCACCAAACTGTTCAACGCGGTCGAGGCCGACCGGGCCTATTTCGGCCAGAAAGACGCGCAGCAGTGCGCGGTGATCAGGCGCATGGTCCGCGATCTTGACATGGCCGTCGAGATTGTCGAGATGCCCATCGTGCGCGAGGCCGACGGTCTCGCCATGAGTTCGCGCAACCGGTATCTCAGCGCGGAGGAGCGTGTCCGCGCGCTCTGCCTGTCCCGGTCACTGTTTGCCGCCATGGACATGATGCGCGGCGGTGAGTGCGATGCGGAAGCGGTCAAGGCTGCGGTGCGCGCGGGCATGCGCGATGTTAAAGTTGACTATGTGGAATTGGTGGACGCTGAAACCATGCGGCCGGTAGACCGGGTCGAAGGCCCCGTGGTCTTGGCCGTTGCCGCTTTGCTGGAGTCTGCCCGGCTGATCGACAACGTGAAGTTCGATCCCGCCGGGAACGGAGGTTCCCACACATGATGCTGACCATGTTCAAAAGCAAGATTCACCGGGCCACGGTCACCCAGGCCGATCTCCACTATGCCGGAAGCCTGACGGTGGACCCCCTGCTGCTGGAGGCGGCGGGCATGCTGCCCTATGAGCAGGTGCACGTGCTGAACATCAACAACGGCGCACGCTTCAGCACCTACCTGATCGAGGGGGAGCGCGGCGCGGGGACGATCTGTCTCAACGGCGCGGCCGCGCGGATGGGCGCGCCGGGCGACCTCATCATTGCCATCACCTATGGCCAGATGGAAGCCGCGGAGGCGAGGGACTTTCACCCCACCGTGGTGCTCGTGGACGCGCAAAACCATATCGTGGACGTCACCCGGTCCGGGCATGTCCCCCCAGGCGACACGGACTGCTGAAAACGCTTCCCTTGACCGGGGAAGAACAAGACAAAAAACGGGAGCAAGCCCCTGCGGGCCTGCTCCCGTGGTGTTTTTCGGAACCGCGGAAAGCGCTACTCGGGAACCTCAAAGGTTATTGCGGCTTCGTTGTTCGTGTTCATTGACGCCGTAAGAATGACCAGGCCGCCGCGCTTCACGCCGGTGAGATCCACCGGATTGGCGGCCTGTGCCTGCCGGAAGATCCGGTTCTTGCTGTCGTAGAACGTGACCGACGCCAGATACACCTCGTTCTTGAACAGCCAGGGAAGCATGGTCGCATCGTTGGGCATCAGGGCGATGGTGGAACCGGAATCGTCCTTCGGCATGCGGTTGGTAATCGTATCCGGGTCGGGCTCCACGCCCTCGGTCAGCACCGGGGACATCAGCACCTCCGTAATGGGGTAGGCACCCTCGTTTGCCAGCCTCATTTTCACGGTGGCATTGTTGCAGCCGGACAATGTGAACATGGCGGCCGCGGCAACCAGCATCCACGCCCCGGCGCGCACGGTGCGAATAACCATAATATTTGCGCTCCTTCTCATGGCCTTTGACAAAGGTCCCTGTTTGGATAGAGTTTAGCACGGTTGGCGGGCAAATGCGCAAGTATTTTCTTGACAAACCCGCCGCGACGGGTTCTCGCCCGGGAAGGCCGACGGTCGTGTCCGCAGTCTCCATGCACCCACGGGGAACCCGGCTGCTTCATAGTGCACCAGCGGCGACCATCCTGCGGAGCAGGCACAGGACGGGCGCCGCCAGTGCCGATGTCATTACCAGCAACAGCCAAAGCGCATCCAAAGGTGAACCGACCACGTCAATGTGGATGGCCTTTTCAACGGCCGTTCCTGCGTTGAAGGTCAGAAACACGGGACGGTCGGTCAACTCAATATGGTCGTCGAGCAGCAACCTTGTCTGGCCGGAACCGATATCATGCACAGTGGGCGGGCTGTTGAGTCCGCCGAAATCAATTCGCGCCCTGGCCGTGCCCCAAGGCCGCAGGGTCGGCTCGAACCACAGGATCAACGCCGACGCACCGTTGTCACGGCGATAGAATGCAGACCGAAGTTGCCGAGCAGCCAGTCCTCCGGAAGACTGCACGAGATCGCGGCGCAGGGTGCTGTTGCTGCAATACTTGCTGAACAGGCTGTACGCCTGGGCCGAGGGTTTCCTCAGGTCGCCTGGGGCGAGCAGTCCAAAGAATGCCTCAGAGTCAGGCGGCCATTTTGCCTGGCTGGCCGCGTCACCGTCGCGGAAACAGTACCAGACCAGACGGTCCACGCCGAGGGAGGTGGCGATGGTGTAGGCTTTGATCACATGTTCTGCCAAGAGGTCATTGTCACTGCACCAGGGGTAGAATCCACCGTCCGGCGCGCCCAGCTCGGTGATCCAGACGGAGCCGGGATGGCCGTGGCGGCGTGCCGCGCCGATGAGTTTGGCGTATTCGGCGTAATAGTGGCGGGGATCGGTTACATAGAGATGGCCGCTTGGATGATTCACCGCGGCAAGGGCGCCCGAGTCATGCAACCCGTTGATGCCGGCGGCCATCAGCGCGCCCATCGGACCGGTGCAGGCCGTGCCCACAATCTGCGCCGAGGGATCGGCTTCACGGACAGTCTCGGCGGTTCGCCGGGCAAGGTCATGGAATTCCTGCTGCGAACCTTCCCAGAAGCGGGTGATATCCGGCTCGTTCCAGATCTCCCAGGCATCCACGCGGCCTTTGTAGTGGGTGACCAGTCTGCGCACAAACTCAAGGAAACGCGGGACGTCCGAGGGGGCAATATAGTTCCCGCGCTGCTTGCCGACCGGGTCCTGCTCGACGGCGCCATTGTCGGAATTGAGGATCGCCACCACCCGCTCGCCGTGTTTGGCTGCCATTTCCACGAAATGGTCCCGGTACTCCACATTCCACTGATCAGGTCCCGGCTGGAACTCAGGCCAGCGGAAATCGATGCGGAGGGACTGGACCCCCAGTTCGCGCAGGATCCCGTATTCCTCCTCTGACTCGGAGTATCCGGCATGGCACAGTCCCATCGGTTCTTTCACTGTGCGGGCCGCCGGCTGTTTGAGGTGCATGGGCGGCCAGCCTGTTGCCGCCAGAAGCACCGTGCCCGGCAGCACGGTCACGCACAGAAGAACGCCATAGAGTGCAGCGCAGGTCCACAAACCGGCGGCGGGGTGCGATTCGGCGGCATCTTGTCCGGAAGGGGTGTGCCGCCCTCGCCGGACGAACACGATTCCGGCGATCCAAACAGCGAATAGGACCGCCATCGCGGCGGGAAGCCACCAACAAAGCATTTGCACGATGTCCATGCCGTAGCCAAAATGGACGACCATGCCGGCAAAAGTGAAAGCGCCGACGCCCAGAAACCACCCGCCGGACGCGATGATGCCGGAGGTCGCGTGGCCCAAAGCGCCCTGTCGGCGCGTGGCCCAGAACAGCGCGGGCAGGATGTATCCGAGGGTGACCGCAAGCGGCCAGGACAACTGTTTGAGTGCCAAGACCAGGAACAATGCAATTGCCGCGTGGGCAGGGACGGTCAACCGGAACCTGGCTGCGGCGGCGAACAGCACGGCGCCCACCAGGAAGCCGGGGCTATAGAAGACTTCCAGAAAGAGGGGCAGTTTCTCCTCTGCCCGGCCCATGAACACGCTGCAATGCACGCTTCGCACCTGAATCAGGATCAGGAGGCAGAGCAGGAACAATGCCTCCAGTGTCGGCAGAAAGCTTGCTTTCCCGGTCCGACCCGCATTTTCAGCGCCCATGGAGGCCGGGGCCAGTGCCGCATGCAGCACGGCGGAGGCTGTCCACAAATAGACGGCCCAGGTGACGCCCGAGGTCGTCCAGAGCGTCATGCCCCACAAGAAGACACCCAACGCGACAGTCAGCCCCACCGGCGCGGCCGCAAACCACGACTGCGCGGACGCCTGGCTGCGGAGGTGGGTGGAAAGGTTGGCCACGAGCACGAAACTCAACCCGACACTCCACAACAGCATGGGTGCCGCAAGGGGCAGCAGGGGTTCCATGGGGTTGCGAAGCACAACCCAGAAGAGCAGCACAGCCTGTGCCAGACTGGCGGTGCAGTGAAGCGCGGGTTCCATGCGTACCAGCGCGGCCCGTGCGCGGGCACCAGCCGCGGCCCCCCCCGCCGCGAACAGAAACATGAACGGGAGAAGCCCCAGCAGGGCGCCCCAAGGGCTGTCCACAGCCAGCGGGGCGCTTTTCCCGAGCACCCAGAAACAGTGCATGCCCAGCACGACAAAGGTCTCACACCATGCGAGTCCCGCCAGCGCCTGGCCCGCGAGGCCCTCTCCCGCGGAGAAACGGCGACCCGCGGCAACACCGCAAGAAGAAACATGTTCGTCCGCCGTCATCATGGTCCAATCCTGTTGTGTGTTCCTGTCGGCCATCTTTGCGAATACCTGGGCGCAATGCCGGATGTGCGCATTCGCAAGCAAAGGAGATCCATGGCGGTTATGGGGGTACGGAAGCAAAAGACATTAAGTCCATCAGCATCTGACCCGGCACCCGTGCGGTCAGTGTCAAGACTTTGCCCCGCGTCTGCCGCCGCGAACCGCTTTCTTACCCATCCGTTCCGGCGGGCCCATGGTGGCGCGGTCATAGAAGGCCGTGACGGTGCTGCCCAGGCCGCCGCGCGGATTGCATTCAATCTCCACGGTCATGCGGCGGGGTTTGCAGGCCCGGACGAGGTCTTCCAGCATGCGGTTGACCAGGTGCTCGTACCAGATGCCGACGTTGCGGTAGGACAGCAGGTAATATTTCAGCGAGCGCAGTTCCAGGCAAAGCCCGCCGGGCACATAGGTTATGGTCACCTGCGCAAAGTCGGGCAGCCCCGAAAAGGGGCACACCGACGTGAACTCGTCGGTGGCCGTGACGATTTCCATCGCGTCGCCGTGCGGGGTGCCCGCGTAGTCGTAGGCGAAACATTCCAGACAGGCGGAGTCGATGGCTTCCGGACCGGTGAAGAGGATGGACTTGTCGAGTGCCTTGAACTGCTCGTGCGGCGCCGGTGCCTTGGCCATGGTGCGTCTCCCTATTCGCCGAAGTAAAGACAGCGGTTGTTGGGCGTTTCCTGCATCGCCACCAGCGTGGGCTTTGCGCCGCGGTCGGCCAGAAACTGCCACACCCACGCGCACAGCCGCTCACAGGTGGCCTGCTCCAGGCCGGGAATGTCGTTCACCAGCGTGTCGTGCAGTCGGCCGTGCAGTTTCTTGATGATTGGCGGCAGCCCGTCGAGGTCCTCCGCGGCGATTTCCACCTTGTAGGTATGGCCGTGCAGATTATGGCACGGATGGGAGGGGGGCAACTGCGGAAGCGACTGCGCCGCGGCAAAGGAAAAAGACCACCGGCCTGGCAGTTGCTCAAACTTGTCGGGGGGAAGCAGGACCGGGTCAAAGGCTCCATCGCCCAGCACGGACACGCGCACGCCCTGAAACCATGCGGGCCAGGGACGTAACTGCTCCTCAATCCAGTCGGCGATGTCGATCGGATGCGTCTTGCCCGCGAGGCCGGGCACATCGTCCAGACAGCGGTGGTCCAACTGCACGCGCGCGGGCTCGAACAGCGCCTTCAGATCGGCATAGTCCGCCACCCACCCGAAGTCGGGATCCACCTCGCCGCCGGCCGTCAGTTCCACCTTGTAGCTGTACCCGGTGAGACGTGGCGGCCTGTCCGGCCCCTGCGGCAGACGCCGTGCGGCCTCAAAGAAAATCGCCTTGACGATGTGCGCCTTCAAAAGTCCTACACTCCCGTCCTGTCCGGCCCCCAGATGAGTTTGTGCAGTTGCAGTTGGAGCCGCGCCGGAAGCCGATCCTCCAGTATCCACTTGGCCAAATCTTCCAGATTTACCCGGCCCCAGACCGGTGAGATCAGCACGCAGGCACAGTGCTTCTCCAGTTCGTACTTCCGGATGACATCGCGGCTCCATTCATAATCGGCGTGGCCGTTCACAACGAACTTGACCTCGTCCAGGGCCGGATCGAGCAGGCCGATGTTGGGCCAGTAGATCCGCTCCATCATCCCGCTGTCGGGGCATTTCAGGTCCACAATGCGGATGACGCCCGGCGGCAGCACGTCGATGGGCAGGGATCCGTTGGTCTCCAGCAGCACCGTGTACCCCGCATCGACCAGTTGCCGGGCCAGTTCCGGGGAGGCCGGTTGAACCAGCGGCTCGCCGCCGGTGATTTCCACCAGGTTGCACCCGAAATGCTCCACCTTCTTCAGCACGGCGCCCACCGTCCACGGTTCTCCACAGGCGCGCCGGGTGTCGCACCACAGGCATTCGAGATTGCAGCCGGCAAGGCGCACGAAGGTGCAGGGCAGGCCGGCGTAAGTCGATTCGCCCTGGATGCTGTGGTAGATCTCGGCGACTTCCAACATTGTTGACTGGCTAATCACGGTGTCCATGGCTTTGATTCCTTAGCTGTGGCCCCATCTTACGTGCTGGGGAAAGTCGGGTCAATTCACTGCAATGCGCAGATTTCACTCTCCGTGAACAAACGAGAATGGGCATTTGATGCCCGGACAGTTTCCGGCGCTTCCGGAAAACAATCGTCCTTTCCACAGGACCAGTTCGGCGGAGTCAGTTGGATCTCTTCCAAGCGGGGAAAGGAGGGAAGGGACGGCTCCTTTGGAACCCCCCTCTCCGGGGTGATGCATTACGAATGCTGGTACACGTCCCAGCCGAGGTAGGTCTCGAAGGCCTCGCTGACCGCGTCGCCGACCATCGACAGGTTCGCGGCGACGTGATGCTCGAACCCGTTGTCGCAGATGTACTGGAGCAGTTCCTGGAGGTCCGGGACATGGGCCACGCCGTAGCCGCCGAAGGTGCCGAGCGCGTCGTCGGTGAAGTGCCCCTCGCCGACGTAGGCCATGATCTCGCCCATCTCATCGTCGGTGGAGACGCGGCAGAAGGTGAAAGGCCCGGGCTTGATGCGGCCGACTATCGTGCCGTAGGTGTTGTCCTTGCCGACGGACCCGGCGATGATCTGCTGGTAGTCCATCTTGTGTTCCGCGAAGAAGGACTTGGGCAGGTTGGAGCAGTGGAACAGCACGGCCTTGTCGGGGTCGTCGCCGTAGTTGTTGTTCCAGTCGAGCAGCGCGGACGGCTTGCCGGAGGCGTATTGGAGCGCCATCATGCCGATGAGGCCGGGCACGTCGGTCTCGCAGGCGCTGGGCAGCAGCGATTCGGACATCATGCTCATGAGCGTGCAGGGCACCACGCCGTAGTTGTGCTGCAGCGAGGTCCAGCACTGCACCGCCGTCGCCTTTATCCGGTTTTCCTGCATCCACTGGTCCATGGCCACACCAAGCTTTGCCATGCGCACCAGGGCTTCCTTGGGCGTCTTGCCGCAGGCCGTGTAGCCGCAGACGGCGTTGACCTTCTCCTTCACCGCCGCCGCGCCGTCCTTGAGCTTGCCGGCGCGGCCGAGCAGTTCGGACAGGTCCACGGTCTCGACGGAGATGCCGGATGCCTCAAAGAGTTTTTCGCTGAATCGGACCGTGTTGAACGAGGCCGGGCGGGCGCCGATCATGCCGATACGGGCATGGCGCAGGCCGCGCACCACGCGGCAGACGCCCGCGAAGCGGCGCAGATCCTCGCGGAAGAAGTCCGTTTCGGGGTCCACCGTGTGCAGCGTGGTCAGCGAGAAGCCGATGCCGTACTGGCGCAGGCTGTTGCAGACGGACATCTTGCCGCAGAAGCTGTCGCGGCGGTTGGTGACGACCATGTGCTTCGCGTCGTCCGCGAAGGCGTGCACGAGGACCGGCACCTCCAGTTCGGCCCAGCGCAGCGCGTTCGCCACGGCCTTCTCGTCGCCGAAGTTTGGCAGCGTCACCAGGACGCCGTCAATCTTGTCGCGGTTTTTGCGGAACAGATCGGCGCACAGCCGCGCATCGTTCAGCGACTCAACAGTGCCGAACTTGCCCACCTCCACGGGAAGGATGACCGCCTTGATCCCCTCCTCTTTGAGAACCTTCAGGATGGTGTTGCGCCCCGTTTCGCAAAGCTGGTCCGGAAAGAAGGCGCGGTTGCCGACGATTACGCCCAGAGTGGTCATAGTGCGTTTCTCCATGTTGCAGGTTGTGTTCAAGGAAGCCGCAGGCACCGGGTGCCCCAAAGAAAGTGTATACCAACCGGGGCAACCGGGCCAATTAACACGGGGACACAGCGGTGGTGCCCGTCCTCGTGGCGGGCGAAGGCAGCGACACGGTTCGGCGACAGCCCCAAGATTCTGTGCCGCTTCACGCCACGTTTACCGTACTATTTTTTCGCATAATTATCGCTCAGAATATTCGCCATGTTCCGTGTTCTCGTTCTTGATTCCCAATGAATCAGGTGCGGCTTGCGCATCTGATTCATCCCCATTGCCAAAACAGGGCAAGAAGACGTACAATGTGGTTCAACCTAATGAACGGTAGGTACACACCATGGAACAGCCGCCTGTCGAGACGACCAATGAGGCCGAGGCGCGTTTGCTGGAAAGCGCGCTCAACCTTTTTGCTGAAAAGGGTTATGAAGGCACCAGTATCCGCGAGATCATCGAGGGTGCAGGGGTTACCCGCCCGGTACTTTATTATTATTTCCACAATAAGGAGGACGTGTTCCGGCGCCTGGTCGAGCCGCTGTTTACGGAACTCATCCAGGCGATCAGCGAGATTCCCAATCACTATGCCGAAACTGTGGGCCGGCTCAAGGCCATCATGCGGCTCGCATTTGCCACGGCGGAACGCAATCCGCTGTCGATACGGCTGATCTTGCAGATGTATTTCTCCCCCCCGCAGAGTGGTCCAGAGTTCGACAAGGACGAGTTCCGACGGGTCCGGTTCCTCACCGTTGAGAAGATTCTGCAGGAGGGGCTTGATCAGGCCGAACTGGCCGGGGGTGACGCGCGCAGCCTGACGCTGGTGTTCATCGGCATCCTGGACGCCCACATCATGGCCAAGTCGCAGATGCCGGGCATTCACCTGACCCCGGAACTCGCCGAGGGGCTGGTCGATTTGTTCTTTTACGGCGCCTGCTACAAGGAATACCCGCAGACCGCACTGGTCAGTCCCTTTAACTACGTGTGAGCCTGCGCCGCCGGGGCGCAGGTGATCCACACTTTTCGTCTGCGCGGGCCGTCGAACTCGCAGAAGTAAACGGACTGCCAGGTGCCAAGCTTGATGCGCCCCGCCTGCACGGGGACGGTCACGCTGAACCCCATCAGGCTCGCCTTCACGTGGGCGGCGCTGTTGCCTTCGGCATGGGCATAGCCGCCCTTCCACGGCGCCATGCGCTCCAGAATCGCGGCCATGTCGGCCACCACGTCGGGGTCGGCATTCTCATTGATGGTGATGCCCGCGGTGGTGTGGGGCACATGGACATGCGCCAGCCCCTCCGCCAGTCCCGCGTCTGTCACGGCTTGCTGGATCAGCCGGTCGATGTTGACGAACTGTGTATGGGCGCGGGTCTCAACAGCGATTTCACGCATGGGCGGTCTCTCCTTCAACCTTGCAGATTAGACGGTAATCCGGGCGCAGCTTCTTTGTTGATTTGAACCACGAAGGCACGAAGGACGCGAAGAGAGGACAAGAACATTACTGACATGGATGGACAGGATGAACAGGATGAAACCAACGGGTCTGGTTGTCTTATCCTGTTCATCCTGTATATCCATGTTCAATTCGTTCCCTTCTTCTTCGTGTTCTTCGTGGCTTCGTGGTTCAACTGTCCGGAACGCAATCAGAAACTCAGAATTCCATGTCCTCCAAATTCTTCAGTCCCAGGCGCATGGGCAGGACCACGCTCAGCAGTGTGATCGCGGTGTCGAAGACCAGCACTACGGTCAGCGCATACCAGAACCATTGCGTTCCGGCGAAATGCTCCACGGCGCGCCATTGCAGGATGAGCGTTTGGGTGCTGACCATGAGGGCGATGTAGCCGACGCTCAAGAGCAGGTTGAGCGTGCCGCCCAGCCCGCTCACGATGCGTGCCGGGTTGTCCTCGGTGAAGGTGGGGTAGAGGGTGCCCAGTCCCACGGCAAGCCCCGCCAGACCGAAATTGGCCAGGGTGACGGTGTATACGGTGAGCCAGAAATAGACAGGCTCCAACTTGAGCATGTAACCTGACAGCACGCCCAGCCCCACGGTGAACAACGAGGTGGTGCACACGCTCAGCCAAAACTTCTGCCAGACGACCTGTCGGAAGGTCAGCGGGGCCAGCCCGAGTATCCAAAAGCGCCGGCCTTCCAGGCTGACCAGCGGGAACACAAAGCGGCTGGTGAGCGTGGCAAGGATCAATGTGACCGATCCGACGTTGAGTGAGGCAATCCAGCTTCGCCACATGGGCTGTTCCATCAGGTTTGAACTGTTGCGCAGGTTGGCGATGTAGATCGCCATGATGCCGAAGAAGATGACAAACTGTGACCACTGGGTGGGGTCGCGCCAAAACAGTTTGATGTCCTTGACCGACAGGGAGCGCGCGGGGTCGGGCACGGCGCGCAGCAGCGCCGCAATCCGGTTGAGCATGCCGCGGTTCAGGGGCCGGAAACGCTGCCGGTCCTGTCCCGCAAGGTAGGACCAGCCGGGATAGAAGATGCGGTTGGCCAGCCAGCCGCAGGTGAGCAGGGCCATCAGCGCGGTGGAGAGCAGCATGGCGAACCAGAACAGGCACATGCCAAAGTCCATCCGCGCCGCCGCAAGAATGCCCTGGGCGGCCCAGTGGCTGGGCAGCAGAAAGGACTGGGTGCGGCCGGTGGCGGCGAGAAAGACCGGCAGTATCGTGTCGTCCGAGATGCGCTGGCCGCGCAGCACGTCGCGGATATAGAAGAAGAACGCGCCCACCGTGACCAGCGCGACCAGCGCCATGACGGACGGCTTCAACCGCGGAAAGATGCGTACAAGTCCCATGGCGGCTGCGGCGCCGATGCATGCGGGGATGATGATCGCGGGCAGGAAGAACACCACCGAGGCGAAATAAAACAGCACCGAGACTTTCATGCTCAGGCCGTAGGC
>CAIXUF010000397.1 GCA_903922535.1 Candidatus Hydrogenedentota bacterium | reverse complement strand
CTTCGTCATGATGCGCTCGCGATCGTCCTCCGTCAGTGCAAAGGCCACCTCCAGGATGAACTTCGCCGAAATGCTCGACCTGCGGTACTCAAACGTCAGTTCATCCTTTTCCAGCACCGCCACTTTCCCGTGCGAGTCCATAACCGTCACCGACTCCACCGCGGAGCCGATGTCGCCAAACGTCCCGCCCGCGTTCATCTTGACCTCCCCGCCCACCGACCCCGGTATCCCCGCCAGGCATTCCAGCCCCGACAAGCCCGCGTGCGTCGCCTCCAGCAGCAGTTTCTGCACATCCTTCCCCGCGCCGGCCGTCACAATCCCCCGCCCGTCCTTCTTCTCAATCGCGCACTTTTTGAACTCCGGCGCGTGCAGCGCAATCACCGCGCCGTCCACGCCCTCGTCCTTGATCAGCAGGTTTGCCCCGCTTCCCAGCACGTACAGCGGAATGTCATTTTCCCGCAACCGCGCAACAAGAACCTGCAACTGCGCCCGATCGCGCGGCTGCACAAAATACTTCGCCGGCCCGCCCAACGCGAACCAGGTAAACGGGGCCAGCGGAACGTTATGCCGTACCTGTTCCCCGAATTCGTCGTACCAGGCCATCAGTGACTTCCCAAACCGGCCCGGCGCCCATCGACACGATCAGGTCGCCCGGCAACATGTGGTCATACAAATGCTCTTGAATCTCCTGGAACGTCGGCATGTACATCGCGTCCCGCCCGTTCTCCTGTAGTCGCCGCACCAGCATCGCCGCGCTCACCGCCCTGCGGTCCGCTTCTGAATCGCGTACGAAATATATGTCCGGCACAATCGTCAGATCCGCATGCGCAAAACTCCGCGCGAAATCGTCCAGCAAAAACCGCGTGCGGCTGTGCTGGTGCGGCTGAAATACGCACACCAGCCGCCGCGGCCGATAGTGCTCGCGCAACGCCAGCAGCGTCGCCCGAATCTCCGTGGGGTGATGCCCGTAATCATCGACAATCGTCACCGCCATGTCCCCCGGAAGCTCCGGATGCGGAAACTGCCCCAGCAACTGCGACCGTCGGTCGGCGCCGCGGAAGGTCTCCACCGCCGACTGAATCTGGTCCCACGGCACGCCGCAGTGCGTCGCAATCGCCGCCGCCACCGTCGCGTTGCCCACGTTGTGCCGGCCCGCGATCGACAGCATGAGCCGCCCCATTTTCTTGTCGCGGTAGGACACCTGGAAATGCGCCTTGCCCTGGAAGCGCCGAATTCCCGTCGCCTGCCAGTCCGCCGCCACGTCCACGCCATACGTCTCGACGGTAGCTTCAAGGTTTTTCGCCGCCGTGGCGCAGTTGGGATCCGTCGCCGAAATCAGCACCACGCCGTGCGGGTCCACCTGCCCCAGGAACTTGGCGAAGCTCTCCACAATTTCCTGAGTGTCTTTGTAGTAATCCAGGTGGTCATCTTCGATGTTCAGCGCCACCCCGATCTGCGGCCGCAGGTTGTGAAAGCTGCGGTCGTACTCGCAGGCCTCCACCACAAACAGGTCTCCCGCGCCCGACCGTGCCGATCCGCCCAACTGCGGACACGTCGCCCCCACCACGTACGACGGGTCCTTTCCCGCCGCCAACAGCACATGCGCCGTCATCGCGGTCGTGGTGGACTTGCCAT
>CAIXUF010000396.1 GCA_903922535.1 Candidatus Hydrogenedentota bacterium | reverse complement strand
CTTCACTTGCGGTCACCTCGCCGAACGGTGGGGAGTTCTGGGCCCAGGGCTCGACCGGGAACATCACGTGGAACGAGAGCGGTGTGTCCGGCGAAGTGGCGGCCTATCTGAACGTGAACGGCACGGACACCCTGTGGCTTGGCGCGGCTTCGGCTGCGGCCGGGCAAATGTCGTGGACGGTTCCCGCGTCGCTGGGACTGGGCGGCGCGTACAGGATTCATCTTATGTCAGCGGACAACAACGCGGTTGAGGACCTGAGAGACGGCATGTTCACCGTCGAGGCTGCCAACGCCCCGGTTTGGCTTGCGGTCACCTCGCCGAACGGCGGCGAGTCTTGGGCGCAGGGTTCGGCCCGGGGCATCACGTGGAACGAGAGCGGTGTGCCCGGCGAAGTGGCGGTCTATCTGAACGTGAACGGCTCGGACACCCTGTGGATTGGCGCCGCTTCGGCTGCGACCGGGCAGATGTCGTGGACGGTTCCCGCGTCACTGGGACCGGGCAGCGCGTACAGGATCCATCTGATGTCAGCGGACAACAACGCGGTTGAGGACCTGAGTGACGGCACGTTTACGGTGGCTGTTGGTGTTGCCGCATGTCTTGCGCTCACCGCGCCCAACGGTGGTGAGACATGGACGCAGGGCGATTCCCGCCTCATCACCTGGGACCAGACCGGCGTGAGCGGCGATGTTGCGGTCTATCTGGATGACAACGAAGCGGCCCCCCGATGGATTGGTGCGGCTTCCGCTTCCGTCGGGCAGTTGGCATGGACGGTTCCCACTTCGGTGACGCCGGGAAGCGCTTACAAGGTCCGCTTGGTTTCGGGAGACAACAATGCGGTTGAGGATGTGAGCGATGGCGCGTTCACCATCGCGCCCGGAACGTCGCTTGCGCTCACCTCGCCAAACGGCGGCGAGGCATGGACACAGGGTGAGACCGGGCTTGTCACTTGGACTCAGACCGGCATGACGGGCGACTTGGCCGTTTATCTGAGCGTGAACGGAACAGACACCGGATGGGTTGGAGCGGTTGCGGCCTCCGCGGGGCAGTTGGCATGGACGATTTCCACTTCGGTGACGCCGGGAAGCACTTACAAGGTCCACTTGGTTTCGGGAGACAACAACGCGATTGAGGATCTGAGCGACGGCCCGTTCAGTATCATGGCGCCGCCTTGACGCTCCCGTTCCCCATGGCGAAGAGCGACCGTTGCAGGGCGGAAGCCATACCGCCTTGTTAGTGCGAATTGTGCGTTTGCTGACCTGGCGAAACACGTCCCTTTAGCAGGTTCTTGAGAATCATTTCGGCACGTCAACAGAAGCCGAATGAGTTTCGTTATGCAACATTGACCCGCATGGGGATAGGTTTATACAATGTGTAACGCACACGCCGCATTGGGTCTGTACTGAAAGGAACCTTCGAAATGGTCTGCTTTTCGAGTGTCCGTACGGTTTCGGCAGTCGTGTTCCTCGTAATGTTGGGGGGCATGGCCGGCCTTTTCACCGGTATTACCGGTTCCGCCGTGGCGGAACCCTATGAGATGGTCTGGACCCATCCCTCCACCTACGCGCAAAGTGACCGGATTTCGCTGGAACTGGTCATGGAGCCCGGCTACCCGGCCGGCGCCCCCGTCAAGTTTGACTATCGCATCAACTGTGCCATGGGTTTTGAGAAGGCGAACGAGGAATTTCGTGTTGTTGACGCGGGCGGCAAATCGGTCCATGAGACCACCGCCGTTTATGATCTGAAAAGCGGGGAGAACAAATGCAGTTTCGAGTGGAACCCGGCTTCCTGCCCTCCGGGCGAGTATAAGGCGATCCTTTCAATCTACTACATTTCCAAGAAGGACCCCGTCACCTGTTCCACTCCCTTGGACCGTGCGAGTTCGGCGGCCATGGAAGCCGAAGCGGTGGCCTTTGACGGCCAACTGGCGGAAACCGCCAAACGGGTGGGCGAACTGGCGAAAGCGTCCGGTGATTATCCCTATCTGCATGCGCGGCTTGCCCTGGCGCAGGAAGTTCTTGCCGCGGCTCACGCCAATGTTTCCGCGGCGAAATGGATCGAGGCCGATCGGGACTTGGATTATGTGCGCCAGGGACTTCAAACCATGAATACGGGGCTGGTCTTTGCTGCGTCGGCCCCGGAACTGGCCTCCCCCCTGGCCAAAATCTCCGGGCGGGTGGCTCCCCGGGGGGCAAGCCTTGCCGCCGATGGCGCGCCGGTCGCACTTTTGGGCGGTGTGCTGGATCTTACCAAGGCGGATGCGCCCGGGCGTCTGGCCCGCATGGCATCGCTGGGAATGAACTTTGCCGTGCTGCTGCTGGACGACGTTGAGGCGGTTGCCGCCGCGCCTTTTGACGGCGCCGTCATCCGCACCGTCCTTGATCCCGTCCTTGATGTGGCGGCGGAAAAGGGGGTGGCCGTGGTGGTGCAATTGTCCCAGGATGCGCTGGGCCACGCCATCCAGGAACAGGCGCCCGACATTCAGGCACCGGGTTTTGTCACCCTGTCCCACCCGGCATTGCGCGCCGCCCTGGAAAGGCATGTGAAGGCCGTGGGCGACGCGGTTGCAGGCCGGGAAACGGTCATGGGGATTAGCATTGCCGAGGCGCCCGCATTCAAGTTTGACGGCGAATCCGTGCGGGAGCAGTTTATCGCGAAGGTTCGTGAGGAATATCCCGACCGCCAGGATCTGAACCGGGTCTGGCGCGCCCACATGGCGGACTACGATGAAATCACCATCTGGGGCGACAATTCGCCGCACGCCTACCAGAACCAGCGCTCCTACCAGTTTGACTGGCAGAACTTTCAAACCCAGCTTATAGACGAAACACTTTCCAGCCTGCGGGCCGCGGCCGGCCCCGCGTGCCCCGGCCTTTCCATCATGATCTCCATGCCCGACACGGCCTTTGAGAAGGGGGAGACCAAGTATGCCCCGGACCGCGAGCTGGCCGCGCGGCTGATGGACATCGACGGCTGCACGGTGTCGGCGGGCTCCTCCGCCAAGATTCCCTATGCAATTGAATATCCCCGGGCCGTAATCCACTACATCCTGCAGCGTTCCTATTCCCCGCAGAAGCCCGTGTTGAATCTCAGTGCGGGCATCAATCCCGCCGAGAATCTGGATCCCCAGCGCTGCTATGCCGTCGTGCGGACCCTGCTTTGGGAGGCGCTTGTTTCCGGCGCATCCGGGCTTGCCGTCTCCCCCGACTCGCCCGTGTTCGCGCGGTCAGAGGCGACGGAGGCGCTGTCGGTCACGGCGCTCGACGCGCGCCGTCTCGCCGGGGTCGTCAGCGCCTTTGCCGAGGCGCCCGCCGAAGTGCTGGTCTTCTTCAGCGAGTCCTCCAAGATCATGGACAACGGCGAACCCCATCTGATGTCGGCGCTCTACGCCTACGAGGGAAGTTCCTTCTCGGGCTACAACGTGCGTTTCGCCACGGAGCGGGAGATCGCCGACGGCGCGCTGGACAAGGCCAAGTTGCTGGTCATGCCGGAAACCCCCGCGGCCACCAACGCGTCGTTCAAGAAAATAGACGAATACGTGGAAAACGGCGGGACCGTCACCCGGATTGGCACGCCCATTCCGTACAACGAGCGCGGGACTTCGCGGACCGACGTCATCCGCACCACGGGCAAGACGGTCTTCGTGAAGGGCATGAACCTGCCCACGGAATACCTGCACGCCATGGACACCGCCACGGTCCGGAACGCGCTCCCGACCATCACGCGGGCGGTAAACAGCTATGGGTACCCGCTGGAAGGGGTGCACACCCGCTACGTTGTTGTCGACGGCACGGCCTATCTCTACGTCGTGAACCTGCGCCCGACCGCCGTTGCCTGCCAGTTGGCCGGCGGTCAGCATTCCGGCAGGGACCTCATCCAGGGCCGTGATGTGGCCTTCCCGCGGGTGCTGCCCCCCCTGGAGCCCATGCTCATCCGTTTGGACGCCGTCGCGCAGGACACCGCCGCGCATTGACAGTCCCCGTTCTTTGCGAGCAAACGCCACTTGTCCCGGATAAATGGATAGGATAAACGGGATAAACAGCCACCGTTTATTTGTCCTTTTTCGCCATAACTCCCGCAGTGTGTCTCCGCCAGCCTTTCGGCCGACCCACAGGGAGCGGGCGAACTCGACGGGCCAGTGTCTTTTCCACCTTGCTCAGGAACGTGTCGCTGCCCAACGGGCGGCCGGTGTGGGTGTTGCGGCGGATGAGATCGCTGGCACCGTTGTCCCCGGCAAATTCCGCAAGCGTGTCGCGCCACGCATGGCCGGACGGGGTGTCCTGCCAGTCAGTCAGGTCGAGCAGGGGATGGGCGGGTGCCTTGCCACAATGCGCCGCCGCGCTTGACCAGGCGTAGGTCCACGGGTGCCGGACCATCTTGGCGCGCACGGGGTTCAACTCGGCATAACTGAGCGCCTGGAGCGCATGGACCTCGTCCATGGGGCAGGAATAGAAGCGGTTTTGCCAGAGATGCCCGCTGCGGCCATGCAACCGGTTAATGTATTGGGTGTACAGAAAATGCGTCCGGCCAAAAGTCTTGGCCAGCGCGGCCTCGTCTTTGGGAACGCCGATGATATGAACATGATTGGTCATAAGGCAGTAGCCGAGAATCCGAAAACCGAAACGCTGTGCTTGAGCGTGCAACAATTCAAGGTACACGTGCCTGTCATCATCGACGAAAAACACGTCCTGTTTGTTGTTGCCCCGCTGCGTGACGTGATGCGCCGCGTCCGGGACGATAATGCGTGCAACTCTTGCCATGCGGACAGGATATCAGAAAGGCGGTCAGGAATCAATATAAA
This sequence comes from Candidatus Hydrogenedentota bacterium, assembly GCA_903922535.1. The sequence continues at coordinate 20,774 of CAIXUF010000396.1, read as the reverse complement.
TGGTGACTGTCCCTGTTTACTGTCCCTGTTTACTTCGACTACGACGACCTGCATTTGCTAGGCATATTATATGCCATTTCACACACCCAGACGTATTGGACGCACAAGTACCGGGCAATTCCGGGCAATTTTGCGGATCGCGGTGCTGCCCGGAAAAATATCGTGTGTCCATGACCCCAAATTTCGTCCAGAATCTGTACACCAATTGCCCAATAACTGGACGCGGGCCGTTCACACGCCCATTCCTTGCATGGGTATCCTTCTGGACCTTTCCCACATTTCTTGCTTCCTCATCCTCCATGCCGCTCGATGGTCTCCCCCGCGGAAAGGACACCTCTCCCTTCACACAAAAGACGCTCTTGATTCTGGGTTTGCACCACCCACACCCAATGCGATTGTCGTTCCATCAGCATTGCGGCGTTTTGTCAGGTAGATCTCATGCGCGCATCTTGCCGAAGATCGGCGGTCCAGCCGTTTTCGTCAAACAGTCAGGGCCAGACGGTCAAAGCCGTTGCATTGAAGTTCTCGACAAGAGTATCTTCCTGAGAGGCCTCAAGGGTTTTCCGTTCATGAGGCAAGGAAAGGCCGCAGGTGTTGTCGCGGTGTTCCGCATTCCGCGGATGCCCGCCGCCCCATTCTGGGCGGTGCAGGATTCGGCAGGTGTGCCGCGTCCGCCATGGCCTTGGACGCGGGCAAGGTTTCGGAGTGGTGTGTCATTGACTGGACTTCTGACGATCATAGGGAATTCTGGCGGCGCGCGGGGTAACGTCGGGCGGTGCCGGGAGATGAACCACCACGTGCCCGGCAGCCGCACGGAAAGGCCGGTGCCCGGTTTCGGGAGGCCGGACAGGTGTTCCTCATGAGATTCTGGCCCGGGCGCCATCCCGCGCCATGCGCCCTTGCATGCATTGCCCTGTTCGGCCTTCTCCTCCGCCTGCGCGGGCTCAACCACAGCATGTCGCCGGACGAGGCCGGGATGTTTGACTATCTAATCAGGATCGGTCTCCGGGTTATTGTGTTCGGCCCCTACCCAAGCGGGAATCATGTGCTCAACACGCTGTGCACATGGCTCGCCTATTCACTGTTTGGACTCCACGACTGGGCTTTTCAGTTGCCGTCACTCCTCTTTGGAATGGGCGGCATCCTGCTGGCCTATCCCGTGGGCACGGCGCTGTTTGGAAGCAGCAAGGCCGGGTTGGCGGGCGCCCTCTTCCTGGCCTGCGCGCCGTACCACGTGGCCTATTCGGCCAATTCGCGCGGCTACACGGCCGTCATCTTCTTCGCCCTGCTGTCCGCGCTGTTCATGGAACGCAACCTGCGCCGGCCGGGAGCGGCGGGGTTCGTGGGTTTGGCCCTGGCCACGTTTTTCATGGGCATGAGCCAGTTGTCGTCGCTGGCCCTGCTCAGCGCTTGGGGCATTGCCGCAGGCGCTTCGGCGGCCTGGCTCCTCCTTGGGAAAGAAAGGCGCACACGCGCACGCCTTTTCGGAGTGGTCACAGCATGCGCCGCCCTGGGAGCCGGTCTCGTTCTGATCAACCTGGGTTACTCCCCCGTCTTCTCACTGTACCGGGGCATTTTCGCGCGCGTGTTTGAAGGCCATTGGACCACGGACGTGAACAACTTCCTTTGCGGAGCCGAGCAAAGCTACTGGCATCCCTTCTGGCGGTTTACGGAAACGAACACGGGCTTGCGGGGCGGGCTGTTCTGGGCGGCGTCACTTGTGGCACTGGCAGGCGTGGCGCTTTCGGCGGCGAGGAGGCATTGGGCGGCGCTCCTCGCCTCCGCCGGAATCCTGTGCCCCATCGCCGTGTACCTTGTGTTCAACCTGAAGCTTGAGCCGCGCTACACCATGATCGTCCTGCCGTTCTGGGTGCTGGCCTTCGGCGCGGGCACCGTATGCATTGCGGCCGCGGCGGGCCGGTGTGCATCCCGCATGCCCCGCATTTCCGGCGCCGCATCGCATGTCTTTCAAGGCGGCGTCTTTGCCGGAATTGCGCTGGCCTACGGCATCGCGGTGCTCCCCCTGTATTCCAGCACGCCCGCGCTGGCCTGCGTGTTCAGTGACTACAAGGCGGCGGCGCGGCACCTGGCCGCAAACATGGGCGGCGATGACGTGCTGGCATACGATCCGCGCAGCCATGACATTGTGGAGCACTACCTGAACCGCTACGTCTTCCCGGTGCTGGAGCCAAGCCGGGAGCCTTCCCTGCGGTCCCGCGTGTGGCTGTTCACGGAACTACCCGGCACCGGAGAAATCGAGCGGCTCCTGCCCGGGTACAGCCTCACGCCGGTTTCGTCCTTCGATGGCTGCTTCCTCTGGCGCGGCGAGATCAGCGCTCCCAACATGCACAGGGTGGAACTGGCGCCCTTCCAGATCTGCGGGAGCGGGTGCCAAGACCGCCTGGCGCCCTGGATCATGACAGGCATGTCGCAGGACATCGGGATCACGGTGGAGGACACGGCCGAAGACATCCCCTCGCGCTGCCTTCAGGTGACCACGGCGACCTCCCGCCCGGACTGGCGCCTGTTCTGTCCGCCGCAACCGTGCCCTCCGGGCAGGGTGGCGCTGTTCCGGGCGGAGGAGCGCGGCATCGCGGAGCTGTGGGCCACGGGGGTGTTTCTGCGGTTCTATGACGACCAACACAACCAGATCGAAGAGCGGGTCATGAGGGTCCCGAGCAAAGGCGCTCCGGAATCGACGTGGAAGCGCCTCCAACAAACCCAGATTGCCCCCCCAAAGACCCGGTATGTGTCAGGGGGCCTCTGGGTGTCGCAACCGTCCCGTCCCGGAAGAACGATCGCTTTCCGAAACGTCGAACTGTGGATCGACGGGCCTCCCGCGCCCGCGGCTTCAAGTGGCACGTAGCGCCGGGGGGCACGCCCGGAAAGGCCCCGTCTTTGTGCGCAATTCGCCCCTCATCACGGCCCAAAGTCGGGCCGTTCAACCAAGACAAACGCGCATTATTCATCGCGCAGGCCGTTTGCATTGAAGCTCTTGTTAATAGTACCGTCTTGGCGCACCGGTTGGCGTCTTCGGTATTCCAGGCGGCATCGGGGTGCCCGCCCGTCTGCAAACGCCCCGGCGGATATGGGGCAGGTGAAGGGTGCGGTAAATCTGCCGCGCCCGCCATTTTCTTAAACGCCGACAACGTTTCGGAGCGGCTTGCCTCTTGAACAGACTTCCGACAACGATGAAGGATTATGACGGCGCATGGGGTGAAGTGAATCGATGCGGGAGATGAACCACCAGGCGCCCGGCGGTGTCATGGCCCCCCCGGCGCACCATTCCGGGGGATGGGACCGGGTGTCAACAGCAGGATCCTGGATCAGGCGTCATCCCGTGCATTGCGTGATGGCCTGCATCGCCTCGTTCGGCCTTCTTCTCCGGCTGCGGGGGCTGAATTACTGCATGTCGCCGGACGAAGCCCTGGTGTTCGACTGCCTGATCAGAAACGGATTCCGGGCCGTTTCCCTTGGCCCTTACGGCAGCGGCAATCATGTGCTCAACTCGCTCTGCACGTGGCTCGCCTATTCCCTGTTCGGCATCCAGGACTGGGCTTTTCAACTGCCGTCGCTGATTTTCGGAATGGGCGGTGTCCTGCTGGCCTATCCGGTGGGCGCGGAGCTGTTTGGAAGCCGCAGGGCCGGACTGGCGGCCGCCTTCTTCATGGCCTGCGCGCCGTTTCATGTGGCCTATTCTGCCAATTCGCGCGGTTACACCGCTGTGATCTTCTTTGTCCTGTTGTCGGCGCTGCACATGAACCGCAACCTGCGCCGGCCGGGTGCCGCGGGATTCATCGGTTTGGCACTGGCCACGTTCTTCATGGGCATGAGCCAGTTGTCGTCGCTGGCCCTGTTCAGCGCGTGGGGCGTGGTCATGGGCGTTATGACGGCGTGTTTCGCCAGTGTGAACGCATGGCGAACCCGCACACGGCTCTGGTGCCTGGTCACAACATGCGCCGCCCTGGGCACCGGTCTCGCGCTTATCAACTTGGGCTACGCGCCCATGTTTTCGCTTTTTGAGGGTGCCTTCACGCGGGTGTTTCAGGGCCATTGGTCCCCCGACATGAACACTTTCCTCACCGGCGCCGAGCAAAGCTACTGGCAGCCCTTCTGGCGCTTCACGGAAACGAACACGGGCCTGCGCGACGGCGCTTTCTGGGCGGCATCATTCCTGGCGCTGACAGGGGTGACGGTCTCGGCGGCAAAGAAGCACTGGGCGGCGCTCATTGCCCTTGCCGGCATCGTCTGCCCCATTGCCTCCTATCTCGCGATCAACCTGAAACTTGAGCCGCGCTACACCATGACCATCCTGCCGTTCTGGGTGCTGGCTTTCGGCGCGGGCGCCGCACACATCACGGACATGGCGGGCTGGATTGTGTCGCGCATTCCCCGCGTCGCCGGGCCTGTGATCCGCGTGTTTCAATGCGCCGTCTTTGCCGGCATCGCAACCGCCTACTGCATCGCCATACTCCCCCTGTACTCCAGCACACCGGCGCTGGCGTGCGTTTTCAACGACTTCAAGTCGGCGGCGCGGTACCTGGCCGCACATATGGACGGCAACGACATCGTGGCATACGAAGACGCCGGCCGCAACACGGTGGAGCACTACCTGAACCGGTGCGTCTTTCCGGCACTGCAACCAAGCGAGGAGCCGTCCCCGCGGTCCCGTGTGTGGCTGCTCACGATGCAGTCCGGCGCGGAGGATGCCCAGAGCTGCCTGCCTGGATGCGGGCTCACGCTGGCTGCCACGCTCGACGGCTGCACCGTCTGGAGCGGCGAGGTCAACGCTCCAAACCTGCACAAGGTGGCGCTTGCCCCTTTCCCCATTTCCAACGGTTCCGGACATCGAGACTGCCTCGCGCCGTGGGTCATGTCAGACATGCCGGATGACGTCGAGGTGGCGGTGGATGATATAATTGAAGGCACGCCCTCCCGCTGCCTTCGGGTGATCACCCCGGCCTGCCGTTACGACTGGCGCCTGTATTGTCCGCAGCAGTCCTGCCCTCCGGGCAGGGTGGTGCTGTTCCGGGCGGACACGCGCGGCGATGGCGGGCTGTGGGACACGGGAGTGTTTTTGCGGTTCTATGACGACCAGCACAACCAAATCGGGGACCGGGTGATGCGCGTCCCATGCAAAGGCGCCACAGATTCCCTGTGGAAGCGTCTCCAACAAGTCCAGATAGCCCCCCCAAAGACCCGGTATGTTTCGGCGGGGCTGCAGGTGTCGCAGCCGTCGTATCCCGGAAGAACGACGCTGTTTCGCAATGTCGAACTTTGGATCGACGAGCCCCCCGCACCTGTCGCCGCAGGCGGCACCTAACATGAGGGGGCCCGCGCTTTGAACGTCAACACCGCACGATCCATCGACCTGGTCGCCGGCTTTACGCTGTGCCTCGCCATGCGCATCCTGCATGTGTTCTCCCCGCGCAGATGCGTGCGTCCCTCCGCGACCGTGCCGCGCCCGGCGCGCATCCTTGCCGTGAAATGCTTCGGCTTCGGCAGCATTCTGCAGATGGTCCCCATGCTGACCGGGCTCAAGGAGTCCTTTCCCGACGCCCGCATCACGCTGCTTACCTTCACCCAGAATGTGAACGTGGTCCGGCTCATTCCCGCCGTCGACGATGTGGTGGCCATCGAATTTCGGAAGGGGCCGCTCGCCTTTTTTATACAGACCCTCAGGGCCATCGTGACGCTGCGTCGGGCGCGGTTCGACCTGATCCTGGATTGTGAGTTCTTCTCCTATTACGTGGCCGTGCTCATGCACCTGGTGCGGCGGCCGGACACGGTAACCATCGGTTTCTTCAACAACCGGCGCGTGCGCGACTGGCTGTTCACCCACATGATCGCCATCGATCAGTCGCACCACATCTCGCTCCTGTTCTTCAAAATGCTGTCACCGCTCGGGATCGCGCCAAAATACCGCCCCCTGCAGGAGTGCCCAATGACGACCGGAGACGCCGCGGTGGCGCGCGTCCGCCGGTTGCTTGACGAAACGGCCCCCGCCGCGGCGGGCCGCCGTGTGGTCATGAACATCAACGCCAGCGACCTCTGCCCGAACCGCCGCTGGCCCGTCGAGTCCTTCGCGCGTCTTATCGGGATGATCATGCGGTCGCCACATTACGGGGAAGAAGCGCACGTCCTGCTGATCGGCGGCCCCGAGGACGCGGCCTATGTCGGGGGGCTTGTGAAGAGCCTGTCGATGCCGCGGGTTCACAGCCTGGCGGGGCGCATCAGCATAGAAGAACTCGCGGCGCTGATGAAGGAGGCCGACCTGTTCGTCGGCAACGACAGCGGGCCGCTGCACCTGGCCATGGCCAGCGGTGTGCCGACTGTTTCCATCTTCGGCCCCGAAACGCCGAACCTGTACGGCCCCCAGGGCGGGCCGCACCGGGTCTTCTATCTGGAGAGGCACTGCAGCCCCTGCCTGAACCTCTTCTATTCCAAGGCCACCCGCTGCACGGACAACGTGTGCCTCAAATCGATCGTGGCAGAAGACGTCTTTTCGGCCGTCGACGAGTTCCTCCTCACGGACGCGCCCCTGCGTCATGGGAGGGGATGAACCTCATGGTGCGCACCGTCCTGACGCGGATGCCGCTTCTTCCGTTCGCCAGCCGGGTGATCAAATGGCACCTGCGCCACATCGTGTCAGGAACCGCGTCGCCGCTTGCCTGCGGGTTGTACATTTCCAGCGCCTGCAACCTTCGGTGTTCGTTCTGCAACATTCGGCGCTGTGATCCCCCGTACACCGTGACCAAGGAACGCGCGCGTCGTCTTGTCAAAGAACTCGGCGCCCTGAAGACGGTGTACTTTTCTATCAGCGGAGGCGAGCCGCTGCTGGTGCCGTACGTCTTTGACCTGCTGGAATACGCCAAGTCTGCCGGCATCCTTTACACACACGTTGTCTCGAACGGGCTGCTCATGGACGCCGAACGCGCCAGGGCGATGGCGAAAGCGGCCGTGTCCGAGATCAGTTTCAGCCTGGACGGCCCGGAACCTTTCCACGACGCGGCGCGCGGGGTGGCCGGTTCCTACCGGCGCGTGCTCTCCGCTGTCGCGCACGCAAGGTCGCATGCACCCGGAACCCGTGTCGTGCTCAACACCATTCTGGATCCCGCCGCGCCCGACAATGCGCTGCATGCGGTCGGCGTTGCCCGGGAACTGGGCGTACAGATCAAGGTGCAGCCGCGAAACGACCACCCCCCGTTGGGCGGCGCCAACAGCGCCCCGCAGGGCAGGCACACCTTCAGTCCGGAGGAGCGCAAAGCGCTGGAGGCCGCCGTCGCGGCGCTGATCCGCGCCCCGCACGTTGTGAACAGCCGCCCGTTCCTCAAGAACTACCTTGCCTTTCTGTTCCATCCCAACCGGCTAATGCTGGCCAAGAGCGATTGCATTTTGGGCCACCACCACGTGGAGAATTTCGCCGACAGGCTGTTCCCCTGCCTGGAAGGCATGGGCTGGACAAACGGGTTCGAGTGGGGGGAGCGCCCCTTGTCCGAAACGTTCCGTTCTGCGGAGTATGTCCAGAAACTCCGGGAGCTGCGCGGATGCACCGGCTGCCAGCGCAGCTACTACGTTTGCTACTACGAGCCTCGGTTGAACTTCCCCCTATGGAACCTGGTGCGATCGCATGTCCAGAAGATGCCACGGCAAGATCCCGGGTGAACTCCACCCGGCATACGAACCGGTTTTCGCGAGACTTGATTCTCTTGAACGGTTCAGGATAATGAACACAGCCGGGGTGCGGCTTTCAACCTGCGGGTTGCATCGTCCGTTTGGAACACCACCCCGACCAGGCGTGCACTGCGGAAAGAAACAGACAGGGAGCGCTTGATGCACATGACTTCGTCCAAATTGAAGCGTGTTTTTGATTGTCTGCTTATGTTCGAAGTGCTGGCCATAGCGGTGTTTCTGGCCGGGTGGATGGCCATGCCGCTGTTAGCGGGTGGCCACCGAATTGTCAGTGACCTGCTTCTATACCATTACCCCGTTCGCTGGGCGTATCGGGAGAGCCTTCTCAACGGTCATAGCTTCGCCTGGAACCCGTGGATCGGTTGCGGCACCTACATTCACGCGGAAGGGCAGGCGGGCATGTGCCATCCATTCCACCTGCTGCTGTACCGGTTCGTGGATGTCGCCACAGGCCTCGACATTGAGGTGGCCTTTGGCTTTGCCCTGGCTGTGGCGGGGGCCTGGCTCTTCTTTCGCCGGTGGGGCCTGCGCCATGCCGTCAGCCTCTGGGGCGGCTGCCTGTACGCCTTCTGTGCCGTCAACCTTTCCAACTGGGAGAACGTCAACATTGTAACAATCATGGCCCACGCCCCCTGGGCATTGTGGACGTTGGATATCCTTCTCACGGGCTCATCGCGTGGCAGACGCCTTGCGGGAATGATTGGATTTGCCCTTGTGACCGGTTCGGAACTCTTGCTCGGCTATCCGCAGGCGGTAGTTATGTGCGGGTTCATGGGAACGGCCTATCTCTTGACACTCTCCTTCGCGCGTTCTTGGAAGGGTGGCGCACACGTTCAGTGGAGGATCATCATAAGTGCTTTTTCGGCCTTTCTTGCTGCCAACCTGACAGGCCTTGCCCTAGGAGCCGCCCAAGTATTCCCAAATATGGACCTGTTTCTCGCCACCGGGCGCGCCCAAGCCCCGTCCTGGTTTCGGTTCGGGTTTGGGGCGGACCCGCGCTGTTTTCTGGAGTTGTTTGCGGGTCCGCTTGGTGCGGCCACGCCAGGGGCTAATGGAGTCTATGCGGGCATTCCCGCGCTTTTTGCCGCACTGTGGGGATTGACGCTATTCCGCCGTGCGAAGCGCATCCATGACAAGAACCGTGCGTGCGCGGAAGCCGATCGGTTCATGCCGTTGTCGAGATCATGCCGCTCCCTTCTTCTGTTTGCGCTGGTGTGCATTTTCTTGGGGTTTGCCATGGCGCTTGGCGAATACAGCCCGTTCTACCGCGCCGTTTCATCATTGCCCGTGTTGTACTCGTTCCGCAAGCCATTCCACTACTTCTATCTCGTTCATTTTGGACTGGCGTGTCTTGCCACGATAGGTCTTTCAGACTTGCTAGAACGGCGGCGGGATACCCACACTTCCGCACGCAGCCTTGTGTTCCCCGTCACACTGCTGGGGGCGATGTTGGCAGCGACCGTCGCTGCCGCTTTGCACTTGGGCGACGAATGGATACCCTGGTATCCGGCTGGTCTTCAACTGTTCTGGGTTCCGCTGGCGGGAGCGGCGGCATTTCTTGCGCTGGCCGCGGGCGTATTCGGATGGCGTTGGATTGTAATACTCTTACCCTTGTTACAGGTGTTCGATACCTATATGTACATGACACGCTTGGTGAACCTGCCCGATCCGCGGCCGTTGTCCTTTTCCCACGAGCAATCAGTCCTTGATGTCACCCCGCCGGCCGACCCCGGCGGCCAGCGCATCTACGGCCGCGTGAACGGGGCGGAACCCGTCACGGGAAATAATCTGGCCACCCTTCTCGGCATACGCAATGCCATCGGGTATACGGGCGTGTTCCTAGATGAAAGCCGCCTGCATTACGTGCCGGAAAACCCGAACACCCTGCGCGTCTCCGCAGTCGGTTTGGTGCGAAGCGGGGTTCCGGGAAACAGCACATGGAGCCTGCTGCCAAACCCGTTGCCTATGGTACGGCTTGTCACGAAAGTTGTCGTGTCGTCTAAACCAGGTGACATCATCGAGAATACAGACGTGTGCAACACGGCCATCGTCGAGAAAGAGATCCCAGAACTCGACACGACGGCGGAGCCAGGCACGGCAACCGTCGTGAACCAGTTACCTGGAGAATATGGCATCCGAACGTCCTGCAAAACACCCCAACTGCTGGTCGTTTCAGAGCACTATTGCCCGGGCTGGCAAGTGCGGATTGACCAGGAATCGAGGATCGAACCGCTCCGGACATACGGGGATTTCATGGGGTGTGCGGTTCCATCTGGAACCCATATCGTTGAATTCAGGTTCGATCCCATGAGTTTCCGACTCGGAGCGCTTGTTTCCGTGCTCGCCTTGGGGCTCTGCCTGGGGATACTGGCAGCGATCCCGTTCATCCTTTCCCTGAAATGCGTCCAGAGTGGGTGTTAGAGTAAACTTCGCCCGTCCGCTTGGTGGTGTTATATCCACCAAAACTCCGAGAGAACCGGTGAAATGGACACGCCGCGCGCTGGCTTTGAACTGCGAATCGCCGTACAGGTGGGGCAATACCGGCAGTCACTTCTCCTGTCTTCTGGTCGTACCGCCTTCATCAAATGCGATTCCGACCAGTCGTGCGGGGCTTAAGAGAGACAAATAGGGAGCATTTGATACGGATGAAATACTCCAGGTTGCAGCGAGTGTGTGGCTGTCTTCTCATGTTCGAAGCGCTGGCCATAGCGGTGTTTTTGGCCGGATGGATGGCCATGCCGCTACTGGTGGGCAGCCACCGCATGTTGAGCGATCTGCGCTGTTACCATTATCCTGTCCGCTGGGCGTACCGGGAAAGCCTGCTCAACGGTTACAACTTCACCTGGAACCCGTGGATCAGTTGCGGCACCTACATTCACGCGGAAGGGCAGGCGGGCATGTGCCATCCATTCCACCTGCTGCTGTACCGGTTCGTGGATGCCGCCACCGGCCTCGACATTGAGGTGGCCTTTGGCTATGCCCTGGCTGTGGCGGGGGCCTGGCTCTTCTTTCGCCGGTGGGGCCTGCGCCATGCCGTCAGCCTCTGGGGTGGCTGCCTGTACGCCTTTTGCGCCATCAACGTCCGCCACTGGGAAGACATCAACATAGTGACAATCATGGCGCACGCGCCCTGGGCATTGTGGACGCTCGACATCCTCCTCACGGCCCCATCACGCGGCAGGCGCCTCGCGGGCATGCTCGGATTTGCCCTCGTGACCGGTTCGGAACTCTTGCTTGGCTATCCCCAGGCGGTCGTCATGTGTGGGTTCATGGGCGCGGCCTATGTCCTGACACTGTCCTTCACGCGCGCATGGAGGGGGGGCGCGCGCTTTCAGTGGGGGATCATCCCAAGCGCCTTTGCGGCCTTCGTCGCCGCCAATCTGCTGGGTCTGGCCCTCGGCGCCGCCCAGGTGTTTCCACATCTTGACCTGCTCCTGGTTACCGGACGCGCCCAACCGCCGTCCGGTTTCCGGTTCGCGTTTGGGGCGGATCCGCGCTGTTTTATGGAGTTTTTTGCGGGACCGCTCGGTGCGGCCACTCCCATGGCCGTCGGTGCCTACGCGGGCGTTCCCGCGCTGTTCGCCGCCTTGTGGGGATTGACGCTGTTTCGGTGCAAGAAATGCGCCGAAGCCAGTGATCGTGCGTGCGAAGACGCCGATCGAATCCCGGGTTCATCAAGATCACACAAGCCACTTCTCCTGTTTGCTCTGGCATGCATTTTCCTGGGATTTGCCATGTCGCTTGGCCAGTACAGCCCATTTTACCGCGCCGTTTCATCCTTGCCCCTGCTGTATTCATTCCGTTCACCGTTCCGCTATTTCTACCTCGTGCAGTTTGCGGTGGCATGTCTTGCCGCTGTGGGCATTTCCGGCCTGCTTGATCGGCGGCGGAATGCCCGCGCTTCCGCACGCAGCCTTGTGCTTCCGTCAATGCTGCTGGCCGCGGTGCTGGCGGCGACGATTTGCGCCGCCTTCCGCCTGGGCGACGAATGGATACCCTGGTATCCGGCGGGTTCGCAACTGATCTGGATTCCGCTTGCAGGAACGGCGGCATTCCTCGTGCTGGCCGCAGGGTCATTTGGATGGCGCTGGGCTGTCATGCTCCTGCCCTTGCTGCAGGTGTTCGACACGTATTTTTACATAACCCATGTGGCCCAAATACCCAGAACGCTGGAGTGGTCATACGAGTCGCTGACTCGCAATGTGACGCCGCCGGCCGATCCGGGCGGCCAGCGTGTCTATTGCCGCACGAATGATGCAGAACCTGTCACGGGAGACAACCTCACCACCCTGCCCGGCATACGCAACGCCATCGGCTATACAGGTGTCTTCCTGAATGAGGGCAGCCTGCATTACGTGCCGGAGAACGTAAACACGCTCCTCGTCGCCGCGGTCGGCTGGGTGCGGAACGGGTCTTCGGACGACACCCCATGGAAATTGCTGAGCAATCCGTTGCCCTTGGCGCGGCTTGTCACAAAGACGGTCATATCGTCCAAAACCGGCGACATCATCGAAAGCACGGATGTGCGCAGCACGGCCATTGTCGAAAAGGAAATCCCGGAACTTGAGACGTCCGCGGAACCGGGCACGGCAACCATCGTGCGTCAGAAACCCGGCGAATACGGCATCCAGACATCATGCAAGAGTCGGCAATTGTTGATCCTCTCCGAGCACTATTGGCCGGACTGGCTGGTGCGGATTGACGGGAAATCCGGTCCCGAACTGCACCGCGTATACGGAGACTTCATGGGGTGCGTTGTCCCGGCCGGCGACCACAGCGTTGAGTTCCGGTTTGCCCCCGCAAGTTTCCGGCTCGGCGTGCTTGTTTCCGTGCTCGCCTTGGGACTTTGTCTGGGAGTGCTTGCAGTCGTCCCGTTTGTCCCTGCCCTGAAACGCCCCTGAAGCATGTGTTAATATGGATTCTGCCGGTTGGCTCAGGCCACGCCTGCTGCAACCTGGAATCGGCAAATGGGCTGGCGCAACACATTCCAGTCAGGGAGTTCATGGACGATATGGACTTGGCCCGGTGGGTGATTCGGACAGATCTTCCTTTTGTCCGTGAAGTCCAAGGCGGCCTGCCGCCCGTTGCAGGCGGTTCTAGGCCGGATGTGAACACGTGTTGGAGGACAGGGGCCGAAACCAAGAACCCTCCAGCGGCAACGCCCAACGTCGGGTGTGACTTCGGCCGGGCGGGCACAGTGTGAGAAGGGCAGATTATTGGGGGAGCAGTTGATGCATATGGAGTGTTCCAAATCGCGGCGCATACCCGGTTACTTTTTCCTGTTTGAAGTACTCGCTATAGCCGCATTCTTCGCCGGTTGGGTGGCCATGCCGCTGATACGGGGCAGCTACCGAATGTTCGGCGACCTGATTTGGTACCATTATCCCGTTCGATGGGCGTATCGCGAAAGCCTGCTCCACGGCTCCCGTTTCGCATGGAACCCATGGATCGGTTGCGGAACCTACATTCACGCGGAGGGGCAGGCGGGCATGTGCCATCCGCTCCATTTACTGCTGTACCGGTTCGTGGATGCCGCTTCAGGCCTGCACGGTGAAGAGGCCTTTGGTTTCGTCCTGGCGATGGCGGGGACATGGTTGTTCTTTCGCCGGTGGGGGTTGCGCCATGGCGTCAGCCTCTGGGGCGGATGCCTGTTTGCCTTCTGCGCCATCAATCTTGTCGACTTCGAGGCGCCCAACATAGTGACGATCATGGCGCACGCTCCCTGGGCATTGTGGACGCTGGACATCTTCCTCACAGGCGCATCGCGCGGCAGACGTCTTGCAGGCATACTTGGTTTTGCCCTCGTGACCGGTTCGGAACTCCTGCTCGGCTACCCACAGGCGGTCGTCATGTGCGGGTTCATGGGCACCGCCTATCTGCTGACACTGTCTTTTGCCCGCGCGTGGAGTGGGGGTGCGCACTTTCAGTGGAGAAGCCTCCTGAGTTGCGTTGCTGCCTTTGTTGGTGCCAACCTGCTGGGTCTGGCTCTTGGAGCCGCCCAAGTGTTGCCGCATCTCGACCTGTACTCTGCGACTGGCCGCGCTCATCCTCCGGACTGGTGGCGGTTCGCGTTTGGGGCCGACTTTCGCAGTCTTCTGGAGCTGTTTGCAGGTCCGCTTGGTGCGGTCAATCCAACCGCTTATGGTGTCTATGCGGGTATTCCCGCGCTCTTTGCCGCGCTGTGGGGATTGACCTTGCTCCGACGCACGCGGTGCACCCATGGCGACAGCTCTGCGTGCGCAGAAACCGGGGGGCTCGAGCCTTCTTCGAGATCATGCCGGCCGCTTCTCCTGTTTGCCCTGGTGTGCATGCTCCTGGGATTGGCCATGGCGCTTGGCCAGTACAGCCCGTTCTATCGCGCCGTTTCATCGCTCCCAGTGTTGCGCTCATTCCGTTCACCCATCCGGTATTGCTACCTCATTCACTTTGCGTTGGCATGCCTTGCCACAACGGGTCTTTCCGACTTGTGTGAACGGCGACGAGATGGCCGTGCCGCCGCGCGCGGCCTCATCCTCCCATTGACGCTATTGGGGGCAGTGCTGGCAACGACCCTGTGCGCCGCCGGGCGTCTGGGTGCCGCGTGGATACCCTGGTATCCGCCAGGCCCGCAACTGGTCTGGATCCCGCTGGCGGGAGTGGCGGCATTTCTCATGCTGGCCGCAGGCGCTTTCGGATGGCGTTGGGTCGTCATATTCTTGCCATTGCTGCAGGCAGGCGACACCTATATGTACATGACCCAGGTGATTAAACTCCCCGCCGCGCAGACTATGTGGCTCGAGCCGTTTGTGTCGCAGTTCACGCTGCCTGTCGATCCGGGTGATCAGCGCATCTATCGCCGCATAAACCAGGGGGAATCCGACCCGGGAAACAATCTGTACACGGTTCTCGGCATACGCAATGCCATAGGGTATACGGGCGTTTCCCTGGAGGAAAGCAGCCTTCATTATGTGCCGGAGAATCCGAACACGCTGCGCGTCGCAGCAGTCGCTTGGGCGTGGAAGGGGGCTGCCGAGAACGCCACATGGGAACCGCTAGCCGACCCGTTGCCCTTGGCGCGGCTTGTTACAAAGACGGTCATATCGTCCAAGCCCGGCGACATTATCGAAAGCACGGATGTGCGCAGCACGGCCATTGTCGAGAAGGAAATCCCGGGACTTGACACGGCCGCAGAGCCGGGCACGGCAACCATTGTGAGTCAGACACCCGGTGAATATGGCATCCGAACCTCCTGCAAGACTCCGCAACTTTTGATTTTGTCTGAGCGTTATTGGCGGGGATGGCGCGTGCAAATTGACCAAGAACCGTCCCCAGAACCGCTCCGGGTATACGGGGACTTCATGGGATGCGTCGTCCCGGCCGGCGACCACAGCGTTGAGTTCCGGTTCGAGCCCATGAGTTTCCGGCTCGGCGTGCTTGTTTCGGTGCTCGCCTTGGGGCTTTGTCTGGGTGTCCTGGCGGCGATCCCGTTTGTCCCTTCCCTGAAATCCCTCCGCGGCATGTGATAGAGTGGATTCTTCCGCCCGCTCAGGGGCGAGACGCCCGCTGCAAATTACATGAGAAAGGTTGAAATGAACACGCCGCACGCCGGACCGGAACCGCAGGACGCCGCACCGGCGAAGTCCTGCCGGGGTTTGCGCACGTGGATATGCGTCGCGCTTGTCTGGACCCTGGGGCCGCTCCTGATTCTGGGCGCCGCCGAGACGGGACTGCGCCTGGCCGGATACGGCCGCACCACGAAGCCGTTTCTGATGCACACGATAGACGGCAAAAAATACGCCGCCGTGAACATGTCCTTCTTTGTGCAATTTATGCCCATCATGACCGACAGCCTGGGCACGATGCCCTATGACGTGGTGATTCCCGTTGAGAAACCGCCCAACACCTGCCGGGTGGCCGTGCTTGGCTCCTCCGCAGCCCTGGGATACCTGCATCCGGAGTACAGTCCCTGGCGGATGCTGAATGTTGTGCTGCGCGCAAAATACCCCGGAGTGAACTTTGAGGTGTACTGCCTGGGTTGGAACGGCATGAATTCCCACGTCATGCGTTACATGGCGGCGGCCAGCAAATTCCTGAACTTCGACATGTACTTCGTCTACATGGGGAACAACGAAGTCAAGGGCACATTGGCCCTCATGTATGACATGACGAAACGGTACCCCACCCACCAGATTGTGCGGATGTACGCGTTCCTGTCCGACCTGCGCATCATACAGGCCATGAGCCGCGGCATTGCGGCCGTGGCGGGCCGTTCCAAGAACCTGCGCTCGTGGGAGGCGAACGCGGGCTACATGTCCATGGACGATCCCCGGCTGAAGCGCGTGTTTCGCAATTACCGGGAGAACCTCGAGGGCATCTGCAAATCGGCCAGTGACGCAGGTGCCGCGACCGTTTTATGCACCGTTGCCACAAACCTTCGCACCTCGCGCCCGTTCGGTCCCATGAACCGGGCGGAACTTACCGGCCCCGAATCCCAGCAGTGGGACCAGTACTACCGGGACGGCATTGCCCGCGAGGAGGCCGGGGCCTACCCGGAGGCCCTCGGGCAGTACCGGCAGGCCCTCGCCATCGATGATTATAATGCCGATCTGCTCTTCCGCCTTGGAACCTGTTACTGGGCCACGGGCGAATATGACAAGGCCAGGGAATTCTTTGTGCGCGCCCATGAACAGGATTTTGCGCTCGTTTCCGCCAATGCGCACATCAACGACGCGGTTCGCGACACGGCACAGGCCCATGCCGGAGACCGCGTTTATCTTGCCGACGCGGCCCAACAGCTTGCCGAGCGGAGCCCGCACGGGGTGCCCGGCGACGAGTTCTTCGAGGACCATGTCCACCTGACCTTCGAGGGGTGCTATGAGCTGGTGCGGGCCGCATACGGGCAGATCGCGCAGTCGCTTCCCGAATGGGTGCGCGGCAATCTGCGCGGCGAAGCCCAGGCGCCCCCGATCGAGGAATGCAAAGAACGCATGGCCGTTTCTCCATTCGATCTGCTCGGTCTCCTTGACACACCCATTGCCATGTGCGACCACGCGACGCCAAAGCGCTCCGCCGATTATTACAGACAGTTGCAGGCTGAATACGAAAAGGAGCTGCAGGGCAAAGACCGAAACCAGGTGACGGCCGATGCCTGCCGTCGGGCCATTGCCTTGGACGGGGGTGACTATTACATCCGCCGCAAGTTCGTCCAGGCGCTCGGCATGGCGGGGGAGGAAGCGGAGAAAGAGGCCCGAATCCTGGTGCAGCAATACCCCTACCAATGGGGGAGCTGGAGTCTGCTGGCAGACACGCTGGAGATGCGGGGCAAAAGAGAGGAGGCATTGGACACCTTTGCCCGCCGGTTCACCGGATTCCCGGCATACGCCGAAACGTATTTCGTGTGGGGCAACAAACTCGCCGAACGCGGACGCCTCAAAGAAGCCCTCGCGGCCTATCGACAGGCTTCCTCCATGAAGCGCCTAAACGCCTGCGCGCGGATTGGAGAGGCAAACACACTCGCGCGGCTTGGTGATGTGAACGGCGCAGTGAACGTGTACTGCGATATAATCATGGACGACCCTGGCAGACCCGACTACTGCCAGTTTCTGGATGAACTGCTCAAGGCACACAAGTCTGCGGAAGAACGCGCCGTGCTCTGGCGGGGCCTGTCTGACAAGCTTCCCGATGCCGCCCTGCCCATGGTGTTTCTTGGCACAACGCTTGAGGACACCGGCCGTATGGACGAGGCCGTTGCGGCGCTTCGGGCAGCCCTTGTTCGCGATCCCAACTCCGTACAGGCGAAGGAGGCCTTGGATCGGTGTTTGGCCGGGAAGGGCGAACCGGGAAGCACTGTTCCCAAGTCACAGTAGCGACACTTCCCCCGTTCTTGTCTCCAAAGGGCAAAAAATCGCGCCAAAACTATCCCCGTTCGCGCTCAAAAATGAGGTCGCACTGGCTGGACCAGCCCCCCATGGATGGGGCGTGAACCTGCACAAAGCGCCAGCCTTCGAGCGCGTGCTGCTCGATGACCTTCTGGTAATCCCCGGAAAACTTTCCGAAGAAGCCGGCGCCGACTTTCACCCGCACAAACTTGTACTCGAAACGCCTTGTCATTGCCCAGAACTCCTCTTGCCCGGTTGATATTCGCCTTCTGACGATGAGTATACTACGTTCCGCATCCTTTTTGCGGCACAAACCAAGGACCATTCGGACCATGCCCAACCATGAAGACATGTCGATCATGCGCGGCCTTGCGGCACAAGTGGCCGAAATCGCGGCCCTGCCCGTGCAGGAGGAAAAGCGCGCGCTGTGGCGCAGGCTGAACGCGCTGCGGCCGGCGCGGCCCATGGTGATGATGGACCAGGTCTGCTGGAACGAGTTCGAGGACTGCGACGCGCTGGCCCTGCGCTGTGCGGACCCGGACTGCCGCGCCTATGAGGAGTATCTGCGCCGCACCCTGTACCAGTGGAACCATTTCCGCGTGGACATGGTGGTCGAGCCCTTCGTGCGCGTGCCCATGGCCATCCACAACACCGGCTTCGGCGTCGAGGTGCGCGAGGAGACCGTGGCCACCGATTCGGTCAACGGCATCCTGGGCCACAAATTCTTCAACCAGTTTGAGAACGATGACGACCTGGAAAAGGTGCGCACGCCCCAGATCAGCCATGACGCCGCCGAAACGGAACGGCGCATGACCGCGGCCCATGAACTGTTCGACGGACTGTTGGACCTGCGGCCCTGGGGCGCGGACCCCTATCTGTCCTTGTGGGATCCGATCAGTTCCTGGATGGGTGTGCAGGAGGCGCTGTATGCGCTTATCGAACGGCCCGAATTCATGCACCGCCTCGTCGGACGCATGACCGGGGGCTACCTGTCCATGCTCGACCAGTTGGAGGCGCAGGGGCTGCTGTGCGGGCCGCAGAGCCTCATCCACTGCACGGGCGCCTACACCGGTGATCTGCCCGCGCCGGGCTATGATCCCGCCAGGCCCCGCACCAGAGACCTCTGGATGTTCGGCCTCGCCCAGATGTTCTCCACCGTGTCACCGCAGATGTTCAAAGAGTACGAGGTGGACTACGCCAGCCGCATCTGCGCGCGTTTCGGACTGGTCTACTACGGCTGCTGCGACCCGCTCGACGGAAAAATGAACGAAGTGCGCCTGATCCCCAACGTGCGCAAGGTCTCCATGAGCCCCTGGGTCGACGAGGCGCGCGGCGCCGCCGAAATCGGCGGCGACTACGTCTACTCCCGCAAACCCAACCCGGCCCAACTGGCCTACAGCGCCTTCGACCCGGAGGAAGTCCGCAAACATCTGACCGCCACGGTGCGCGCCTGCGAGCAACACGGCTGCCCCCTCGAAATCATCCTGAAGGACATCAGCACCGTGCGCTACCAGCCCGAACGCCTCGACGCATGGGCCAAGGTGGCGATGGGGGTAGTCGGCGGCGAATGAAAACCGTTACTCCGCGGAGCGGTGGCCAATCACGTCCGCGAAACAGGGGAAGCGTCCCGAATGCCATTGTATTTCGTCAACAGTCTCTGGCAAGAATCCCTGTCGCCATGCACATCCTCCCGGCGGCTGTCCCGCTGGGTGACGTGATAGGCCCCCCCCCCGGCACCACCATGCGCGCTGCTCTTGGCATGACACCAGCGTAGCGCCGCCACGGAAACTTGTCAACAGAAAATGGGTGGCGTCCCCATTTCCACCGCACCGGTGATGGAACGACGATTGCATTGGCTGTGGGTGGTGCAAACACAGAATGAGGAACGTATCTCGTGTGGAAGGAGAGGGGCCCTTTCCGCAGGGGGACACAGAGTTGCATGGAGGATGAGGAAGGTAAAAATGTGGGAAAGGTCCAGAAGGACACCCATGCAGGGAATGGGCGTGTGAACGGCCCGCGTCCAGTTATTGAACACTTGGTGTGCAGATTCTGGACGAAATTTGGGGTCATTGGCGCACGATATTTTTCCGGGCGGCACCGCGATCCTCAGAATTGCCCGGAATTGCCCGGTACTTGTGGTCCAATACGTCTGGGTGTGTGAAATGGCATATAATATGCCTAGCAAATGCAGGTCGTCGTAGTCGAAGGGTAAAGACGTCGCCCGCGCTGGGGATTTAGAAACCTATTCGTGGGGGATTTCACAAGGACGCCAGCAGGTATGTGCAATGAAGAGGAATAATGTGGGCGCATGCAACCCCGCCGCAGTGTTTTGTGGCGGATGCGTTATGCGGTTGAGCCGGGGGATGAAGACGCTCCTGACTTGGTCAGCCGACCACATCATGCAAGAAGATCGCCGAATAGACTGCCGGGAATATGAAAATAGGGGAAGCGTCCCCTATTTCCCTCCCCTATTTCCCCTATTTCCCCAAGGTACAATTTCCTGCGGAGTGTTCGGACAGAAGAGTGGTGGCGCTTGTTGATGACTCAGGCAATCTCTTGCTACGCGGCCCGTCTGAAGGCGATGACCCGGGCAACCTGAAGGCCACCGGCATCGTGATAGCTAACGGTGTTCCCTTTAGCCTCGAAAATACCTACTTCGGCGACTCCTACTCGAACTACCAGTGAGGTATCAGCGCGATGAAAACGCAACTCCCGTTCGGCAGTTTCTTGCTGGCAGTCACGATCGTATGCGGCGTTGGATGCCTTTTGCCCTCGACTGTCGCTGCGCAGCCGATGAACCACGGCTATTATTGGACCCAGGTCACGTCGGGCGCAGCATGGCCCGGACGTATCTGTCATGCCGCAGTGGCTTTCAAGAATAGACTGTGGGTTATTGGGGGATTACTTGATGAATATCGCAGGAGTGGGGACATTTGGTCTTCGCCTGATGGACACGATTGGACGCAGGAGACGAGCGCCTTGAGCTGGTTGTCCAATGATGCGCGGGGCGCAACCGTAGTCTTTAACGACAAACCCAATATGGGAGTTCCCCCGGCTCTGCCGGGGTGGCAGTAGCTGTTTGACATTTCCGGGAGTCCATCGCGGAAACTCTTGCTCGTGAGCCGCCAAAGCACACGAAAGGAGTTCCGCGATGGAGACATGCGAAAGTTTAAGTCATACGAAATGGGAGTGCAAATACCATGTGGTATTCATCCCGAAATGCCG
>CAIXUF010000395.1 GCA_903922535.1 Candidatus Hydrogenedentota bacterium | reverse complement strand
CTCCTTTCCCGACCTGGAACCGCAGCAGATTCCCATGGCCGCCCCAGTAGTGGAGGAAAAGGTTCTCTATCTGCTTGATCCCATAGGCGCCAGCCGGCGGTCCGGCACGTTGAAAATGGCGGACAGGATGATCCGCCTGCTGAAAGGGGTGCTCCCCTTCGAACACGACGCCTTGGATCTGCCATTCACTCCCTCATTCCTGCACAAGAAAGGCGGCATGGTCTTGTCCATGGGCCAGTTCAACCAGTGGGTGGGCGCGCAGGTCATGGCGGCGGGAACAGTGCAGATCTGGCCAGGCACCCCTGTCGCCAGGGCTCTGGTGGAGCAAAACCAGGTTGTTGGCGTTCAACTCCTGGATCAAGGCACCGACCGCCACGGCAAACCGGGCGATGGGTTCATGCCTGGCATGGAAGTGCGCGCGGCTTTGACCGTCGTGGGCGACGGACCTGTGGGCGCCATCGGCCAGCAGCTGGACGAGCAATTCGGCCTGCCCGACGGCAATCACAGTCACGATTGGGCAGTCGGCGCCAAGATGGTCATTGACCTGCCCGAGCATGTGGACTTGAAACCCGGCACCGTCTTGCACACATTCGGATTTCCAGAGCCCGAAATATTCGGTTTTTTATATGTGCATCCGGACCGGGTGGCCTCCTGTGGCATTTTTGTTCCATCCTGGTTCGACTCTCCTGTCAGAACCACCTATCGCTATCTTCAGCATTGGATGATGCACCCCTGCTTGTGGCGGTATTTGAAGGGGGGGCGGCTGCGATCCTGGGGCGCAAAAACCTTGCAGGAATCCGGCAGGCGCGGCGAGCCGCACCTGGCAGGCAATGGCTTTGCCCGCATCGGAGAAGGCTCTGGCAGCACCAACGTGCTGACCGGCTCAGGTGTGGACGAAGCGTGGATGACGGGCGTGCTGCTCGCCGAAGGCGTCCTGGAACTGCTGAGGGACAAAAAGCCATTTACCAAGGAAAACTTGGAGCAGGCTTATGTCAGCAAACGCCGGGACAGCTGGGTGGAAAAAGAAGGGGTCATTGCCGAGAAATCCCGCGACGGCTTTCACAAAGGCGTCGTCTCCGGCATGCTCGGCATGGCTATCACCGGCTTGACCAAAGGCGCCTTCTCCATCCCGGGAAGCCCTCAGGCCCCCTACAAACGCATTCCCGGCCTCGAAAAGTATTATCAGGGCAAGCTTGGCCCAGGTGAAATCGACGCCCTTCGGAAAGAATGCACTGCCAAAGGGTTGTCGTTGCACGGCGCCCTCATGGACCGCTGCGGCTGGCCGCAAATCCCCTTCGACGGTCAGCTTCTGGTGACGCACCAGGACGCCCTGCTGATGGGCGGCAAAGTTCAAGCCCCCCCGGGCTATGCCGATCACGTGGTTTTCCTGTATCCCAACCTTTGCGAGCAATGCGGCACCAAGGTATGCATCGAAGTCTGCTCCGGCCAGGCGATTACACCCGGTGATAAAGGCGTTCCTGCCTTTGACCGTGAAAAATGCAT
Organism: Candidatus Hydrogenedentota bacterium; assembly: GCA_903922535.1. Next base: position 417 of record CAIXUF010000395.1, on the reverse strand, counting down.
CCATTGCGGCGCCTGTCTCTGGAACTGCTCCCAGCCGTTGGAAATGGGAGGAGAAAAAACCAATATCGCCTTCCGCGCCGGCGCCGGCGGCCTGCACTCGGCTGAGAATTAAGGCAGGCCCGAAATAAGTTGGATTTGGAAGAGCTGTAAGCCGAATTCTGTCTTGGCCCCGTGAGGGGCGGAGAGGATCATTTATCTGAGCAGCCATACCCGAAACCCGGCTTGCGCCATGGAGCGGGCCGCTCCGAGGTTTCCTATTTGGCCTTGCACCCGATGGGGTTTTCCGTGCCCCCGTGATTTCTCTTGGGGCGGTGAGCTCTTACCTCGCCTTTTCACCCTTACCCAAACCTCCATTCTAAATCAAACTTGCGCTTGATTCAAAAGGTCCGCTTGGGCGGTTTAATTTTCTGTGGCACT
>CAIXUF010000394.1 GCA_903922535.1 Candidatus Hydrogenedentota bacterium | reverse complement strand
TCCTTTTCGACCAGAAGCTCTTCCATTCCGACGCGCCCGAGCCGCTGGGCCAGGATGTGAACTGCTACGCCTCGCCGTCGCCGGTGATTGAGCCGGGCCGGGTCTGGGTCAATTTCGGCAGCTACGGCACGGCCTGCCTGGACACGAAAACGTTCAAGGTCATCTGGCAGCGCGCCGACCTGCCCTGCCGCCACTACCGCGGGCCGGGCTCGTCGTTGTATGTCTGGAAGGACCTGCTCTACCTGACGATGGACGGCATCGACGTGGAGTATGTGGCCGCGCTCGACAAGAACACCGGCAAAACCGTGTGGAAGACCGACCGCGCAACGGCCTGGCAGGACCTGGACGAAAAGGGCCAGATGATACGCAACGGTGATTTCCGCAAGGCCTTCACCACGCCCCTGGTCATCGAAGTCAACGGCACCGCCCAGCTCATCAGCCCCAGTTCCTACGCGGCCTATGCCTACGACGCATTGACCGGAAAGGAGATCTGGAGGGTGCATCACGGTGCCTATTCACCCGCGCCGCGGCCCGTGTTCGGCAACGGGCTCGTCTATATCGTAAACGGGCGCGGCATGAAGATCGCGCTCTACGCGATACGTCCCGACGGCAGGGGCGACGTGACCGACACCAACATCGTCTGGCAGGCCGACGGCAAGACCATCCCCAACGAGTCCTCGCCGCTGCTGGTGGACGGGCTGCTCTACATGGTCAGCAACGACGGCGCGGCCACCTGCCTCGATGCGGCCACGGGCGCGCAGGTGTGGAGCGAAAAGATAGGCGGCAACTACATGGCCTCGCCCATCTATGCGGACGGGCGCATCTACTGCTGCAACAACCAGGGCAAGATCACCGTGCTGAAGTCCGGCCGCGCCTTCGAGGTGCTCGCGACAAGCAAGCTCGACGACGGCTTCATGGCCTCGCCCGCCGTGGCGGGCAAGGCATTGTTCCTGCGCACCAAGACGGATTTGTACCGCGTGGAGCAGTAGCCGATCATCATTGCGGGGAGGGCGCGGCCCGACGCGGCAATCGCTTGCCCGCCAACGTCTATTGTGTCACAGTCAGAAGTCACTACGATTGGGGAACGGGATCATCCTATGCGGTTGATGCAGTCTCTGGTGCGCTTCGCCGTTAATGCGGCGGTCGCGACATCAATCCCCGCGGCAGTCTTACTGACGGCGGCGGCGGGTGCTTTCGCCGGCGACCTTCCTGCGGTGCCCCCCGGGCAAACGCCGCAGACGCAGGACCTCTCGCTGCGGACCCCCGCAACAAAAGTAAAGGCGTTGTACCTGACCGGTTGGACGGTCGGCATTGCGGCCAACCTCAGGCATTACGTGGAACTGGCCAGGACGACCGAAATCAACGCATACGTCGTCGACATCAAGGACGAAGACGGCTATGTGGGCTATGAATCGCAGGTGCCGCTCGTGCGTGAAATCAAGGCCTGGTTCCCCAAATACAAGGTTGAACCGGTCATCAGGGCCTTTCATGACAACGGCATCCGCGTGATAGGCCGAATCGTCTGCTTTAAGGACCCTGTTCTTTCATCAAAGAAGACCGACCTGGCCATCAAGGATGTGGCGGGCAAGGCTTGGATGGACGACAAGAAGCGGACGTGGCTCGATCCCTACAACGCGGATTCGTGGCCCTATATGGTCGACATCGCCCGGGAGGGGATGCGCAACGGGTTTGATGAGATTCAGTTCGACTACGTCCGCTTTGCCAATGAAGGCCCGCGCAAGCGGATGGTCTTCAATGACAAGGGGCGTCCCCGCTATCAGGCCATTAACGAGTTCCTCGCCTATGCCCGCCTACAGATGCCCGAAGTGGTCCTTTCCGCGGACGTGTTCGGCATCATCTGTGAAACGCCCGAAGACCAGGAGGGGATCGGGCAATACCTCGAGTATGTCGGCTGTGATGTCGACTACATCTCTCCGATGGCCTATCCCTCACACTACGCCCTCGGGCAGAAGGTCAACGGGACCAAGTTTGCCAAGCCGGATCTCGACCCCTACGGCGTCGTCCACAACACGCTCCTGAAAGCGCGCAGGCGGACCGAGCAGGTGCAGGAGTACCGGGCCTCCATTCGTCCCTACCTGCAGGACTTCACCGCATCATGGCTGGGAAAGGGCAACTATCAGAACTACGGCCCGGAACAGATCCGCCAGCAAATCAAAGCCGTCTATGATGCGGGCTACGAAGAGTGGATCTTGTGGAATGCCTCAAACCGGTATTCGGAAAGTGCCTTGCTGCCAAAGGGCGCAAAACAGCCCGTTCCCGCCGTCATTGAAGACGTCAAACCCAAAGTGAAGGAAGGAACGGCACCAGGGGATTCCGGCAAGAAGAACGTGAAGAAGGAAAAGAAGACTCCGCAGGCGCAAGGCAAGAACTAACGGGCGGAGTTTGGATTTCTGGTAACACTTTAGCCGAATGACGCGAAAAGGCGGGTGGCTTTCGCAGTGGGTACGTTGTCTCCATAGAAAGACCGGCCTTTTTTTGACAGATCG
>CAIXUF010000393.1 GCA_903922535.1 Candidatus Hydrogenedentota bacterium | reverse complement strand
GGTGCCACAGTCAAAGAGGCTCAGCTGTTGGCCAGACACTCGGCGGCGAACCTGACTATGAATGTTTATGCGCGAGCACGGGAAAGCCGATTATCAGAGCTGGCACACGCTGTGGGGGCTAGCATCATCCCCACGGGGAACACAACAGGAGCACAACAGAAAACAGCCCCTTTTGTAAGTAGCTGTCTGGAAAAGACTTATGTGGTGGGCGAGGAGGGGCTCGAACCCTCATCCCCTTACGGGGAACGGATTTTAAGTCCGTCGTGTATGCCAGTTCCACCACTCGCCCAAGGAGAACAGTATCTGCGAAACCGCCTCTGTCCCAGAAGGTATACCACACGACACGGGCGAATCAAGGTGTGATCGGCGTGCTTCCCTGCATTGCGGAGGAGGGAGGGTGTAGGCGGTGCATTCGGCGCCGTTCATGCGTCCACGCCGTGCCCAAACTGTGGTCAAGGTTGAAAGCGATAGCGTTAACGCTTGCTTCTCTTGCGAAGAGTGTCCGTGAAACAGAGAAGCTGCACTATGGCGCGCTGACAATGACGATGTGGTTCGCCACCTTAAAATGTGCGACGGGAACGTCCCGAAGAACACGTTGAAAGCACGCGCCAACACCGATACAATAGCCCCATCAGGTTCTTCACTTTTTGGACTGTCCCCCTTTCGCTTCTCGACCACCGCGGACAAGACAGGAAGATTAACATGGGTTTCCGCGCCAGGAATACCGTCATTCAGCTTGTGGTGCTTTTCGCCCTGACATCGGGTTGCGTGTGCGGGCCGAACGCATGCGCCGACGCCCCGGAGCAGAGTCTCTTCCTTTGGAACCCGAAAGCGCCTGACCTTGCGAAGTGGCTGAACCCGACCGGGCTAACCTGCTCCGTGAAGGATAACCGGCTCGTTCTTGACGTCCAGGCCCCTGATTCGCGCATAACCCGCGAAGGGGAACTGTGCCTTGAACCGAATCCTGCGGATGCTTTCCTGATACGGTATCGCGCCACAGGTTTCACGGTGACACGAACCTCTGGTGAAATCTTCTACGCCAACCGGAGTCATGGTTTCGTGGACGGCCAGCACCTCGTGCTGCCGTCGCTGACACTCGATAGCGATTGGCATGAACTGTTCGTCCCTGTTCGCGAGTCGTTTCGGGGAGATATCAAGGACTGGCTCGAAAACGGACCCATTACGGCGTTGCGCTTCGATTTCGTGAACGAAGCGCCGGGAAGCATCGAAATTGCCTCCATCCTCTCCAGCGCCCAACTCCGTCCGGCGTCGGAGGAGACCGTGGCCGTTGATTCGCCTGTGTGGCTCTTCTTCGCGACGGAGTCCATGGCGCCTGTGGCTGGTCATCAGTATGAACGCCGTATCATTTTGCCCAAGGGCGACTACGCGGTGTGGGCCCACGTTGTGGATGCGCCCATGTCCGCCGAGTTCCTCGCGGCACTCGAAATCCCCGGCGCAAAGTTGTCGATGCCGCTGCTTGGGAGCACAAACGCCCATGCCTGGCGTGAAATGGGGACCTTTTCCGGCGGCGAGACCACGCTGCGCCTGTCCGGCGCGCCGTCACGGTTCTTTGATGCCCTGATTCTTGCGCAAGGGAAGGCTGCGCCGCGGGACCTGCCCGAGCAGCCGCCCGCGCCAGTCCTCAGCACAATCAAGCCCGGCCCGCCGCCCGTTCCGGGCGCGCCCGCCGCAGCATTGCCCGGTGTGAACAAGGAGGGGAGTGTTCGCGGCGAACAGGCGGCGTCCGCGCTTTGTGCCACAGAAGATGATCGGTTGTCTCACACGGCCGCTCCGCTCGAGAGCGAGGTGCGGCTGGTCAACGGAAGCCCCCGGCTCTTCATCAACGGGAAGTCTGTATATCCGATGATCGGCAACGGGGAGGGGGGCGACAAAACATGCACGCGCGAGTCCTACCGCCGCGCGGGGTTCAATATTGAGGCCCTCTGGGTGGACCCGGTGGGTTCGGAACAATGGTGGCAGGGACCGGATGAGTACCATTTCGAGGGGGTTGACGCCAAGCTCATCGCGGACTTGGAATACAATCCGGACGTCTGGATGCTGCCGGTCATATGGTCCGCGCCGCCGCCTTGGTGGCAAGACCTCCATCCCGAGGAAAAGGCGCAATTCAGCGACGGGAAGTCATGGGAGTACTATAAGAGTACCCCCTCGTTTGATTCGCTTGTTTGGCGGCGCGACGCGGCGGCGGCCTTGACCGCGTTCGTCAGGCACGTCGAATCGGCGCCCTATGCCGCGCGCGTCGTTGGATATTGGATCGTCGGCGGGGTCTCGGCCGAATGGCAGGGGTGGGGGTCGCACAGTTCCTTCGAAAACAAGCATCTTATGGATTACAGCAGGCCCGCCCAGGAAGGATTTCGCCGTTTCCTCCAGGCCAAATACCCCGCGCGGGCGGCTGATTTCGCAAACACGGAGATACCCGCATACGATGAGCGGCTGCGCGCTGAGATTGGCATCTTTCGCGATCCCGCCACGGCGCAGTCGAGCATCGACTACAACGAGCATTACTCGGACAGTGTTGCCGACACGCTCCTTTCCTGCGTCAAGGCCGCCAAG
>CAIXUF010000392.1 GCA_903922535.1 Candidatus Hydrogenedentota bacterium | reverse complement strand
GCCGCCGGCCGGCGAGGTGAGGGCGAGCCCGGCAGATGCGGCGACCGTAACGGTTCGCGTCACTTCCGCCGCGCTGTTATGGCCGTCGCTCGCGTTGTAGGTCACTCTGTAGACGCCCGCAGCGGAGGTGTTCACCACATCTCCGCCGACGGTGACGCTCACGGTTCCGGCGCACGCATCCGTTGCCGTTGCGCCAGGCTCGCTGTAGACGGCGCCGCAGGCCAGCTCCATCTCCGCAAGGCCGGCGATCGTAATGACCGGCGGTGTCGTGTCCGTTACGGTGAGCATCACCGCGCAAGTGGCGGAATTGCCGACCGGGTCTGTTACCTTGATGGTGATCTCCGTGTTGCCCGGGGTCCCGGAAGACCCGGCCGCGGGAGCCTGGGTGATTTCGAGACTTCCCGCGGGGGCCGCGCTGTCGGTGGCCGTAATCTGCCCGGTGAAGTCGGGTACGGCTGCCGCGCAGGACGCGTCCGATGCAACCGTTTGATTCGATGCGCAACCGACGATTACCGGCGGTGCCAGACCCGCCGGGACGGAGGTGCCCATATCCATGCCCGCGCCGGACGCCGAGCCGGCGCCAATGCACGGGGAACCCGCCTGCAGTTGCAGATTTCCGCCGACTGCATCCACAAACAGCGGGTCCGCGCCGATGTTTCCTGTGCCCGGGTATCCTCCCTCGATGCAGGAATAGGTCACGGACGGCGTGGAGGTTGTGTCGGAGTTGTACATCTCCGGACCGGAGGGCGCCGTGTTGTCCCAAAGGATGCAGTTTACCAGCGTGGGCGCGGAATCCTCGTTGGCCATCGCGCCGCCATGGCCCGTGGCCGAGTTGCCTTCGAAGGTGCAGTTCGTCAAGGTTGGGGAAGAAAAAGAGTTGTACAGCCCGCCGCCGTCGGCGTTGCCCGAGGTCTCTCCGGACAGGAAGTCGGTCAATGATCGTGAGGAGAGAGCCTTGAAGTATATCCCGTTGCCGTAGTCGTCGGCCGAGTTGTTTTGGAACGTGCAGTTTGTCAATGACGGCGAGGAAGCGGAGCAGTTGTACATTCCGCCTCCGTATGAGGCGGCCGTGTTATGCTTGAGAACGCAGTCCGTCAATACCGGAGAGGAATTGGAGCAGTTGTACATTCCGCCCCCGTATGTTCCGGCTGAGTTGTTCATGAACACGCAGTTTGTCACTGTCGGGGAGGAAGAGATGTTGCACATCCCACCGCCGTTTTGAGTGGCCTCGTTGTTTTTGAAGGTGCAGTTTGCCACTGTCAGGGATGCGCCTATGTTGTACATTCCGCCGCCTTGGGGGGCTTTGCCTTTGTGGAGGGTAAAGCCGTCCAGCACCGCCCCGCCGGCGCCGACCACGCAGCCGCGCGCGTTTTGCCCGTCAATGAGGCAGTTGTAGGCGCCCCAGTTGCGTTGATTGCGCAACGTCTCCGTGCCGGCGAAGCCACCATAAACCGCCACGTTCGCGAGCAAGCTCAGCACGGCGCTTCCCGTGGCGGTGTAGTGGCCTGCGGCCACCCAAACCTCGCCGCCGCCGGCGGCGGCGGCCGCGTTCACGGCGGATTGAATGTCCTTGTACGCCCTGGCCCACGATGTGCCATCCCAGGGTCCCGCGGTGTTCAGCGCGTTTACGCGGTAGGCGGGAGGATTCTGAACAGTTACGGTGCGCGTGACCTGGTTCGCGCTGTTCTGTCCGTCCCCCGCATTGTAGGTGATTATATAGTCGCCCGGAAGCGCCGTGTTCACCGAGCCACCGATCGTCACTGGTCGGGCACCCGCGCACCCGTCCGTTGCCGTGGCACCCAGCTCCGTGTAGATGGCGCCGTACGGCAGGGTCATCGTGGCCGGTCCGTTGAGATGGATGACCGGTTTGATCGTGTCCACCACGTTGACCGTCCGGATGACCTCCACGGCGTGGAAGCCGTGGTTGTCCACGGCGTTATAGCGCACTATGTAGGTGCCCGACAGGGCCGGGTTTACCAGACCAGAGGTGGTGACCGCCACATTGCCGTCACAGGCGTCAATGGCCACCGCCCCCGCGTCAAAGTAAACGTTGCCGCATTCAACCGTGGCTATTGGCCCGCCATTGCGGTAGATCACAGGCCCGACCGTGTGCACGATGTGCATCGTGCCCGAGGCGGAACCCTGGTAACCAGGAGAATTAACCGTTGCCAACACCGGGTAGTCGCCCACGCCGGTGGGGGCCGTGGTATTGCCATTGCTGGTCATGACCACTGGGAGGTTCGGAGGAATCGTGGTCACGGTGGGCCATTGCGGCGTGCTGGCGCATTCCAGCGTCAGGTTGCTCAGCGTCACTGTGGCTTGCGTTTGGGCCACTGCGGGAAGTGCGCCGGCGAGCGCCGTGGCCAGCGTTATCAGCAGCACTACCCGGTAGTTCTTCATCGAGTTCATGACATGCCTCCTGGGTTCAAGAATGTGAGACTGGCGTTCCAAATTGCCTGTAAAGCATTGGGCCAAAGGGGTTCTCTGCACGTGTGGGTTTGCGAACGGTTTGGGCAGGGGGGTGATAGAAGTTGAACCGTACGATGCTGTCGGCGACATGCGCAGGGCGTGAAGATTCCGGATAGGAACCCTGGGGAATGGAATTGACATGCCATGCCATGCCATGCCATGCCCGCAGTGCCGACATTCCTGCCCTGCCCAATGGGATGGGGTCGCCCTGCACTTCCCGCCTGGTCGTTGAGCCCGCATCGGAATGGCCTCCGTGAACTACCCCGCAGAATTTGTGGAAACGCAGCACCTAACTCCTCGTGCCACCTATCCGTGCGAATGAATAACAATCAAGAATAATAATAAATATACAGTAAATTGTTGTCGGCGTCAAGAGAAAAGAACATCCCGGGATGCTTACGTGCTGATTCTGGCGCGATGGGCCACATTGCGTCATGGCGGGTATATTTCATAACATGGTTGTGATCGAGGTGGCTGAGTGTTGGCACAACCCGGAGAAATGTGAGCCATGCGTAGAATTGTCGTTGTCATGGGTGTGATTGCCTGTCTTGGAATCGTCGGCTGCGTAACCGGGGAGAAAAAGACCGCCGCGCCGGGGGATAAGACGCCTGTTGCGCGTGCAGAAGGGGCGGCGACAAAACAGGTGCCGAAGCCCGAGGAGGTGATTCTGCTTCCCATGCCGCGAAACATGGTGTTTGCCCCCGACGGCTCCGCTGTTGTGGTCAAGGGCACGCCGGTTGTCACGATTGATGCGGCCGCGATGCCGCATGCGCAGGGGTATGTGCTGTGCATAGACGGCACGGGCGCGGTGAAGATTGAGGGCAACAATGAGGCGGGCGCTTTCTATGCACGGCAGACGCTGAAACAGTTGGCGCGGCAGTATGAGGGGACGGGGAAGCTGCCGGTGGTTCACATTGAGGACTGGCCCGATTTCCCGAACCGGGGCGCCATGCTGGATGTGGCACGGGACAAGGTGCCCACCATGGACACGCTGCGCCAGTTGGTGGACATGTTCGCCGAGATGAAGTTTAACCAGCTCCAGCTTTATACGGAACACACCTTTGCCTACAAGGGGCATGAGATTGTCTGGAAAGACGCCTCTCCGATGACGGCGGAAGACATCCGCGCGTTGGACGCCTATTGCCGCGAACGCTTCATTGAACTTGTGCCGAACCAGAATTCGTTTGGGCACATGGAACGCTGGCTTTCGCATCCGGAATACGCCAAGTACGCGGAAAAACTGGGCGCGAGCGACCTTTGCCCCGTTGATCCGGCCTGCGTGGATTTGCTGCGCGGTATGTTTGACGACCTGCTGCCGAATTTCTCGAGCAAGCAGTTCAATGTGGGCTGCGATGAGACGTCGAGCATCGGCAAGGGACGCAGCAAGGATGCGGCAGAAAAGATTGGCGAGGGGCGCGTCTATTTGAACTTCATCAAGGAGATTCAGAAGCTGGTGCAGTCCCATGGCAGCACGATGCAGTTTTGGGGCGACATCATCATGCAGCATCCGGAACTCATCCCCGAGCTTCCGCCCAATGTGATTGCAATGGAGTGGGGGTATGAGGCGACCCATCCGTTCCTGGAGCATGGGAAGAAATTCGCCGCGGCCAAGATTCCCTATTATGTCGTTCCCGGCACGTCGAGTTGGAACTCGCTGCTCGGGCGGACCGACAATGCCCTGGAGAACCTGCGCAACGCCGCGTTCAACGGGTTTGCCAACGGTGCCAAGGGCTTCCTTGTGACGGACTGGGGTGACGGCGGACACTGGCAGTTCATTCCGGTTTCTTTCGCGCCCTTCGCGTATGGCGCCGCGTTGAGCTGGGCCATGGACGCGAACAAGAACCTTCCGCTGGCCAAGGCCTTGGACGCGCATGTTTTCCAGGATGCGGCGGGAATGATGGGGCAGGCCGCGCTGGACTTGGGCAACGCGCACCTCAAGACCCATGTTTCGATTGGCAACAGCTCCGTCTATTACGCGCTCCTGTCGAGTTCATTGCAGGGGTCGCCGTCGAAGGGCACTTTGAAGAACATGACGCTGGAAAGCATTGATGCCGCGGGCAAGGACATTGACGATGCCCTGGCAAGAATCGGGAAGGCAAAGATGGCGCGGCCGGACGCAGCAACGGTGGTCGCGGAATTCGACACGGACGGCGAGCTTGCAAAGATTGCCTTGAGACTGGGCCGGGAGAGGATTGCCTGCGGTGACGTGGGCACACTGCAACTGCCTGCGGAAAAGAGGAAGGCCATTGCTCAAGACTTGCAGAAGGTTGTGGACAAGTTCAAGGAGTTGTGGCTTCTGCGGAACCGGCCCGGCGGGCTGGGGGACAGCAGCGCCCGTTTGCAGGGATTGATCGACAGGCTTGGCAGTTGACAGGTAATAGTTGACAGTGAGATGTGAAAAGAAAATGTGAAAGACATTTATAGTAGGTGAATTCAACTGGAATGCGGGATGTGTGCAAGAAATTGCGGAGGGTCTCGCATTTTGCTAAGATTAATGTGCAAATCAAGGGTCAACCCCATCCCGGCAGGGGAGAAGAGCATTGCTTTGGCGGTGTTCCTGCCGGAATCCATGGGTTGAGGATAACCGGAGCCAATTATGGAACATCAAGAGCGGCAATTACTTAGCGGGAACGAGGCTGTGGCGCTGGCTGCAGTCCACATGGGTGTTTCGTTGGGAACCGGATATCCGGGCACTCCGTCGACGGAAATTCTGGAACGCTTTTCCAAGATGGGCGGGCGGGCGCAGTGGGCACCCAACGAAAAGGTGGCGCTGGAAGTGGGCGTGGGCGCGGCCTGGGCCAATGCTCGGGCGCTGGTGACCATGAAACACGTTGGGGTCAATGTGGCCGCCGATCCCTTTTTCACGATGGCCTATACGGGGGTGAAGGGTGGCCTGGTTCTGGTGTCCGCGGACGACCCCGGGATGGCGTCCAGTCAAAACGAGCAGGACAACCGCAGGTACGCCAAGGCGGCGGGGTTGATGATGCTGGAGCCTGCGGACGCGCAAGAGGCCTATGACATGACGCGGCTGGGTTTTGAACTGTCGGAAGAGTTTGGACTGCCGGTCATTTTGCGCATGACGACGCGGGTTTGCCATTCAAAGGCCGTCGTGTGCGACGGAGTGCCCAGCCTTCCTGAGAAGGGTCCGTTCTTTGTGAAGGACGCGCCGCTTTACGTGATGGTTCCGGCCTATGCGCGGCCCGCGCACCGGCGGTTGCGCGAGAAACTGAAGAAGATTTCCGCGTGGTCCGAGGCCGCCGGAATCAATTTCGCCGTTGAAGGCGGCAAGTCGTTGGGCATAGTCACATCGGGCGTCTGTTATCTGCATGTCCGCGAGGCGGCGCCGGAGGCGTCGGTCTTCAAGATTGGAATGTCGTACCCGCTTCCGGCGGAGAAGATTCGCGCGTTTGCCAAGGGGGTGGACCGGCTGTTGGTGGTGGAGGAGGGGGACCCGTACCTGGTCGAATCCCTGCGCACGGAGGGAATCGAATGCGAGGGCAAGGATGAGATGTACCGTTTCGGGGAGTTGAACGTCACCCGGATTCGCCGGATAGTGGCACGGGACACGTCACCCGAAGCGCCGCCGGCGAAGGGCAAGCCGCCGCGGCTGTGCCAGGGCTGCCCGCACCGGATGGCTTTTGCCGCAATGAAGAAGTACGACTGCATCATTGAGGGGGACATCGGGTGCTACACGCTTAGCGTGATGGCGCCGTTTGAAACGATGGACAGTTGCCTGTGCATGGGTGCCAGCATCACAACGGGGCTTGGGATGCGCCATGCGCTTCCGGACGAGGCCGCGCGGCGTGTGGTGAGCGTGCTGGGCGACAGCACGTTTATGCATAGCGGCCTTACGGGGCTTGCGGAGATGGTGTACAACCCGCCCAAGACGGGTCATATCGTGATTATTCTGGACAATGGCACGACGGCGATGACGGGGATGCAGGAGCATCCGGGAACCGGGCGGAGCCTGGATCACCAGGCCACCGGAAAGATTGTGTTTGAGGACGTGGCGAAGGCAATGGGCGTCACCAATGTGGTGGTCGTTGATGGTCCGCCCTCGTTTGACAAGGCCCTCAAGGAAGCGTTGGCAAAGGACGAATTGACGCTGATAATCATGCGCCGGGTGTGCCGTCTGGCGGGAACGAAGATCATGGCCTATGAGCAGGCCGCGGGAAGGTGCAAATGAACAACATGAACGTGCCGACAAACATCGTGCTGGCCGGCCTTGGCGGCCAGGGCGTCATTCGCGCCGCGAATATCCTTGCGGAGGCGGCCTTCATTGCGGGCTGCGACGTGAAACAGAGCGAGATTCACGGGATGGCCCAGCGCGGCGGGTCCGTTTCGAGCGACGTGCGCTTTGGCAAGTGTGTGCTGAGCCCGATGGTTCCGACGGGGGAGGCGGACTTTCTGCTGGTGCTGCATCCCACGCAGGTGGAGAACAACCTGTATCAGTTGAAGGAGGGGGGAACGCTGATCTCTACCCGTGACATCATCGGCGAAGGCGACGACACGGCTGTGCTGGACGGGGACGACACGCCGCTAACGTCCCGAAATTTCAACGTTGGTCTGATTGGACTGCTCAGCAGTCACCTGTCCATTTCCGATGACGTGTGGCATGAGGCGGTGCGCCGGCACCTTCCCAAGAAGGTGCATGAGGAAAACATCGCGGCTTTTGCCTATGGAAAGACGCTGCGCAAGTGATTGGTAACTGGGAATGAGCAGGTAGTAATTGAAATGCCGGGAATGGGGCGGCAAGAAGAGGGTAGTTCAAGCAGGAGAAGAGGAAATGCCGGTATGCAGACCAAGGGGCTGGGCATTCTTCGACCGGCGGGGGGGCACGGGGAATCGTTTCTGTGTCCAGAAACGGAGGAACGGTAAGACTGTCCTGCTTGGGTTGGGATGCCGGGAAGGGGTATCTGAACTCTATCATGTGGAGATCAGGGCAGCTTCTTGAAGCTCTCGTTGGGCGGAATTGCCTCTTTCGGACTAAACATTGGCGCAAATGCCAGTGTCCCAAAAGCAGAAGCCCCCTGTCCACCGGATCTCAGGTGGAAAGGGGGCGTACTTCGAATGTCTGCTTGTTACTTGTTGCGGCGGCTGTACGCGGCCAGCATGGTCAGCGACAAAGCGCCAAGGAAGAGGTCGCTCAGGCTTTTTTGCGCGGCACTCTTGGAGCATCCAGCGCAGCCAGTGGCGGACTGAACCTCGGCTTCCGTGATGCCATTGCCGTCGGCGTCAACGGCGTAGAACACATCCTGTGTCAGCCCGGGAAATGCTGCGAGGGCCTCTGCATAGGTAACGACACCGTCATGGTTCGTGTCGATGCTGTCAAAGCTGGACCCAAGCGCCTGGAGGAACGCAGTCTCCGTAATAGCGGGAGCTGTGGTTGCTTTGACACTGAGCGCCGAGTAATCGGGAGCGTCCCACTGCTGTGTGGCGGCCGATCCGACGCCGATAAGCCCCGTGTCGGCATTCGCCGACGCGGTGAATCCTGCCACTCCGAGCACGACCAACAGAACCAAAACTACCTTACGCTGAAACACCATAGCACGTCTCTCCTTTCGCGGGAAACCCAATTGACTACCTATTGTCACGTGGCCCCTGTCACGTGTTCTGTGGATAATCTATCAGATTCGGGGAGCCAAGTCAAGTAAATTCTTGAGGTTTTTTACAAGGTGAAAATGCGAAAATGCATTGCGGCGAAGAAAGAGGGACACAGGGGCACGATCCACACGCATGGACAAGAATCATGATTGTGAAAAGGGCGGGGAGTCCTGCATCAGGCGGCGGCAAACGCAGGAGCCGTTTCCAAGGCCCGATCTTTACACATTCGTCGGCAAAGTGGTTGAAATTGGCGCTGAAAGTTGTGTTAACACTGATTGCTTGCCGCAAATCGCGACCCACGGTGACCGGTGCCGCCCGTCCCGTCTGGGCGGATGGAACGGAAAGGGCTGCACTTGTCCACCGTTTCCCCGTCACAGGGCATAGCTGTACTTTACTTGAGCGAATACGGTCATGCCCGAAGCCGTGATTGACCGGCAAGAACGACTCCGACACGGGTTTAGCACTTTTGTTCGGGGCCGTCTGCCGGGAGATCCAGGTTGACTTCGAGGGGCGCGTTGTCGGCCATCATCTCGTCCCAGGTGACCATGCGCTGTTCATAGGCCGCCTTGCGGCCCAGAATGGCAGACAGGGCGCTCATGACGCCGTCCTCGACGATGTTGATGGGCTTTCCGTCAACGATGCTTGCGTGGAAGTCGCGGATGTTGTTGACCGCGCCGTCCTGGTAAATGGTGTTTGTCTTTCCGCCGGCCCAGTTTTCCTTCTTGCCGCCGATGCTGACCGGGCCGCCGTAGTGGGTGTCCACGGTGCCTTCAGTGCCGTAGAGGCGCATGCAGAGGTCATCGGTGTATCCTTGCATGAACTGGGCAGAGCTGAAGTCCACCATGACGTTGTCCGGATAGAGGAAAGTCACCGAGAAGTGGTCGTTGCAGTCGCCCACATCGACGCGGCCCTTGCGGCCGCAGGCCCCCATGGCCTTCTCGGGGTGTGCGTTGATCATCCAGTTGGCGACGTCGATGACATGGATGTTCTGCTCGACGATGATGTCGCCGGAAAGGGCTTTGTCGAAGACCCAGTTGCGGAGCTTGGCGAGGTCCGTGCCGGGTTCGCACTGCTTGCCCAACCGGCCTGCGTGGTAGTAGCACTGGCCCAGCACGGGCGCGCCGATGGCTCCTGCGTGCACACGCTTGGCGGCCTCGCGGTAGAATTCGTTGTTGCGGGTCTGGAAGTCGATGAGGACGCTTTTGTCCTTGATGGATTTGGCGGTTTCCAGAACGGAAAGGCAGCCCGGCACGTCCACGCCCACCGGTTTGGCGATGTAGGTGTGCTTGCCTGCCTTCATGGCCGCGACTGCCTGTTCGGGATGGAAGCAGGGGGGGCTGATGATCGCCACCGCGTCCACCTTGCCGGTGATAAGGTCCTTGTAGCCGTCCAATCCTAGATGGAGGCGATCTTTGGGAACGTCAAGCTCCTTTGCTGCGTGCTCTATACGGTCACGGAAGTAGTCGGCAAGGGCGACCACTTTGTAATCAGACATTTCCTGGAAAAGGCGGCCAATCCATTTGCCGCGTCCGCCGGGGCCGATGATGCCGAGTTCCACTTTGCTGTTCTGGGCGTAGCTGGAGACGGTGGCGGCGGGGAGCACCGTGAAGGAGGCCACTGCGGCGGCGCTCTTCAGAAAGTTGCGGCGGTCCATGCCGTGGGTGTTTTCGATGGTCATGTCCTATTTCCTTCTTGGTTGCTTATGCCATGCCGAAGAGGTTTTTGACGAAGTCCTCGTTTGTCTTGAAGTCGGCTTCCGTGTCCTTGGTGGGGGTGGAGGTCTCCAAAACGACCCAGCCCTTGTAGTCGATGTCGTTCATCGCGTCGCGGATCTTGAGCATGTCCAACTCGCCCTTGCCCAGGAAGTCCTTGCCGTTCTTGAAGTGCACCTGGCACATCCGGTCTTTCATCATTCGGATTTCGGCCGGCGAGTCGTAGCCGGCTGAAATGTTGGTGTTGTAAATGTCGTAATAGATCTGCACGGCGTCGCTCTTGATCCGGTCGAGGATGGCGAGGTTGTCCTTGGCCGCGAGCATGTTCTCCAGGGCGAGAATGACGCCCGCCTTTTCGGCGCGGGGTGCGGCGTCCTTTATCCGTTGCACCACCATGTCGATGTCCTTCGCCTTCAGTGCGCCGGCCTTGTCTCTAAGATCGCCGTTGCCGAAGAAGGCGAGCAGGATGACCTTTGTGCCCAGGTCCTTCGTGATGTCGATGGTCTGCTCCAGCCACTTCGGCCCGCGCGGATCGGTGGCGAGGGGAAACTCATTGAGGAAACCCATGGCGGTGGAGCAGGCGACCACGCCGGTCTTGGTGATGGTGTCCTTGTACTTCTGGAGAAAGGCGGCGTCGGTCAGCTCACAGTCATCCTTGCCGGAACCGGACGAAACCTGAACGCCCTGCAGGCCGATTTTCTTGGCAAAGTTCAGCGCCTCGGGATCGGTCCTGTAGCCGACGGACCAGTCGCACACGCCGATTTTGGGTTTAATGGCGGCAAAAGCGCTGGAACCATCAAGGGCAACGGCGGACAGAAAGG
>CAIXUF010000391.1 GCA_903922535.1 Candidatus Hydrogenedentota bacterium | reverse complement strand
GGCACAACACGCAAGCGGGATACCGGGACTATCAGACCCGCTATCCCCAAGGCCGGTTTCAAACCGCGGCCAAGGCTCAGATGCAGGTCATCGAGGAAAGGGAGACCCAGGACCGCGACCTGGAGTATTGGGGGGCCATCAAAAACGGCAAGGACCCCAAGGTGTATGAAGAGTATCTTGTCCGCTTTCCCCGGGGTCTGTTCACGGAAACCGCAACCGCTGCGGTGAAGCGCCTGCGGGTGTCCGCGACGGCGGCCGATGCCATGAATGTGGAAGACGCCCTCTGGGAGAAGGTCAAGGGCAGCGCCGATGCCGCCGAGATCCGCCGGTACCTCGAACGCTACCCGCAAGGCGTCTACGCCGCCCAGGCCGGACGCAGGCTGGAGAATCTCGGCGCCGCAAAGTCGCGGCAGGACGATCTGGAATTCCGCTTCTGGGATCAGGTCAAGGACAGCCGGAACATCGAAGACTACAAGAATTATCTGCAGATATATCCCAACGGCCTTATGGCCGATCTGGCGAAATCGCGGCTTGACATCCTGTTGCGCCTGAAGACGGATACGGAGGAAATGGCCTTCTGGAACACCATTCGCGAGAGCTCCAGGGCGGACGACTTCCGGGAATACCTGAAGCGCTATCCTGCGGGCAAGTACGCCGACATGTCCCGGATGCTGGTGTCCCAGTTGGACGCCCTTAAGGGGGAGCGTGAGGAACTCGAATTGTGGGAAACGGTGAAAAACAGTCAGGAACCGGCCGATCTTGACCGCTACCTGACCCGGTACGGCTCAGGCCGGTTCGCCGTTGTTGCACGGCAACACCAGCAGGAACTGCTGCGGCTCAGGGAAGGTGCGGATATCGATTTCGGCAAGTACCACGCACTGGTCGTCGGCAACAACGACTACCGCCATTTCGGAAAGCTGAAAACTGCCGGCGGGGACGCCGAGGCCGTTGCCGCCCTTCTTTCGCTGGAATACGGATACGAAGTCACGCTCCTGAGGGACGCGACACGAAAGCAGATCCTGGACGCCCTGAGTTCGCTGCGCCGCTGTCTGGGGGTGCGGGACAACCTTCTCGTCTACTATGCGGGGCACGGTTCCCTGGACCGGGATACGGGAAGGGGGTACTGGCTTCCCATCGACGCGGATGCGGATAGTCCGGCCAACTGGGTTTCGACGAATGACGTCTCCGATGCCTTAAAGGCGATGTCGGCCAAGCACATCATGGTCGTTGCGGACAGCTGCTACGGCGGTTCCCTCACAAGAAGCGTCAACGTCACGGTGAGGGGATCGGAGTACCTTCGCCGCATGGCGGAGAAACGGGCGCGGGTCGTCCTGACCTCCGGTGGGGTGGAGCCGGTCCTCGATGAAGGCGGACAAGGGCATTCCGTCTTTGCCAGGGCATTTTTGGACATTCTGGGAAAGAACACGGGAATCCTGGAGGGGACGCGTCTGTTCGAGGATCTGCGGCGCCCGGTGGTCACCAACGCCCCGCAGACTCCCGAATACTCGGATATCCTCTATGCCGGACACGAAGGGGGAGATTTCCTGTTCGTCCGCAGGCAGAAAAAACCTTAAAAATGCGCGGAAATGCAGCCGGAAAGGCGGCACGTAAAAAAAGAACCGTCAGCCTGTTTGCGAGATGGCAGTGCGGACATCGACGGTTGCGGCGATAAACCGATGAAAAGATTCCTGTGGACGGCGGTTTTGGGTTTCCTGGGATGGGTGTGCGGCGTTTCCGTTTCGGTTGCCGCTCCGCCCGTCGCGGCGTTAAGTGAAAAGACCCCCCGGATCGAAATCGCAGCGCATGCCGAATACCATCTGGACCCCTCCGGCTCCCTTCGCTATGAAGACGTTGCGGCTGGTTCGATCCCTTTTCAGAGCCATGCCGGGAATTCTTTCCAGTTCAGCTTCCGGAAGGCCGTTCTCTGGATCAAGTGCCGCCTCGCCCTCCCTTCCCGAACGGAAGATGGGGATATGGGCCGTCAGGCCCTGCTCGTCTTCGACAACGCGACCCTGGGTTCGCTGACACTCTATATTCCGGTCCTGAACCGGGGCGTGCCGGAGACGGTTGTCCTCAAGGGCGGCTGGCAGAAGGGCGGGGATTCCCGGGAGGTGCCCTTTCTCCATCCGACCTTCATGATGCCCGGGAATCTCGACGATGCGAGGCCTGTTTTCATCCGCGTCGAGACCCCCTTTTCCCTCCAGTTCCGGGCGACCTACTACACCCACAGTGCCTTCCG
>CAIXUF010000390.1 GCA_903922535.1 Candidatus Hydrogenedentota bacterium | reverse complement strand
TGGCCGAGTACCGTGCCGTGGCTGAGGAAGCGCCCGAATCACCGGAATCACAGCGCTCCAGTGAGCGGATGGATGGCATCTACCAGCGGCGCGGCGGCGCGGCGGCCCGTGTGGCAGCCTGGAAAGACTTGGTGCAGAATCACCCCGACGCCGCCATGCTTCACCTGTATCTGGGCATGGCCCTGGACGATTCGGGCGACGATGCCGGGGCGGAGGCGGCATACCGGGAGGCGCTGCGGCTGCGTCCCGAAGGACAGAATTCGAAGCTGAGGCTTGGCGCCCTTGTCGCGGCCAAGGGCTGTGTGGAGGAAGGATTGCGCATGCTGGACGAGGCGGTGCGCGCCATGCCAAGTCTCGCCGGTTCCGCCGCCGAGGGTTGCGACCGGGCGGCGGAAGCCCGCGATGCCGCCGGTGACAGCGCGGGTGCGCTGGCGTTGGCGAAACGTGCGCGAAACCTGTCGCCGTCGGACCTGCGGTATCGCGTGGCCCTGGGCGGGGCGTTTGAGGCGGTCGGAGACGACGATGGGGCGTTGGACGAATACCGCGCCGTGGTGGAACAAGTGCCGGAATCCCCAAAATCATCGGCGCGCATGGATGCCATTCTGGAAAAGCGGGTCGACAAGGCCGCGCGCGTGGACGCGTGGAAACGTCTGGTGGCCGGACATCCGGATGCGGCCATTCCGAACCTGCATCTGGGTCTTGCCCTTGAGGCTTCGGGCGACCTTCCCGGTGCGCGGGCCGCCTATGGCAGAGTGTTGGGGATTAATCCCAATCTTGCGGAAGCGCGCGCCGCGCTTGACAGGATTAACGGAAACGTGACGGGGGCAAAGTAATGGGATTCTTCCGCAACAACACCACATCGGACGGACAGGAGAAGCAGCGGGACCGGCGGTTTTTCCGTTGCCTTGCGGAACTGTTGTTTGTGCTGGCGGTGGGGTTTGCTGTGAACTTTCGGGCCTCGGTCCTTCTGGCCATGCTTGGTGTCTACATTGGCGCCTACCCAAGTCTGCTCTTTCAGACCCGGCACGCCTTCCACCTCTCCTTTGTGCCGTACTGGGCGATGCTGTGGCTGCTCGCCGTCGCGGGACGCAACCTGGCGCGCCGGGCATGTCTTGGCTTTGGCGGATACCGGATCCCGTGGCGTCCCGTCGTCCGGGCATCGGCGGACATTCTGGCCTTCCTTGCGCTGCTGGTCGTGACGGGATGGTGCCTTGACCGCCTTCAAACACGGTCTGTTGACCGTGTGCTGGAACGCTACCGCGCCGCCTCGCTTGAGCCGGTGCCTTTTCGCGAAATGCCCCACAAGGACGAATGGGCGCTTGTCGAGCCCCTGAAGCCCGTTCCCGGATTGGGGTCCGAGGCGAGCGTGGCTCCGTTTGAGGCCTGTGGCAGTGCGATGCTCAAGGAAATCAAGAACGGAAAGGTGGTGCATTCATGACCAGCGCCGAGGTTCCCTGCACGTTTTCCAGTTTGGCTGCGCCTGCCTATTCATGGAATACAGATTAATGGTCGCATTACTGAGACATATCTTCTCCACTCCGGGATGGCAGCGCCTTGTGACGGGTTTGATTCTGCTCGGCATCCTGTTCTTTGCGCTGTTCTTGCGCTTGTACCGGATCGAGGATGAGAGTCTGCACCCCGACGAGGTGACAACGCTCACATGTGTTTATGAACACACGTTCTCCGACGCGTATCATGTCGCCCGCAGACTCGACCCCCCAATGGCGCCGCTGTATTTCCTTTTCGAGTATGTCTGGTCGCGCACGGTTGGACTGACCGTGTTGCGGATGCACCTGCTGTCGGCCCTTTTCAGCGCAGCCGCGCTTCTGGTTGTGTATCTCATTGGCAGCGAACTGCACGGGAGACTGACCGGGCTGATTGCGGCTGCGCTGCTGGCTGTCTCGCCGATACATGTCTATTATTCGCTGGAAATACGCAATTACTCGATTACCTTCCTGCTGGGCGCTCTTTCTCTTTACACACTCATTCGGGCGGTGGCCCGGCCGGGCAGACGGGCATGGACGCTGAACTGTCTGGTGGATTTGCTGCTTGGCATGTCGCATCTGTTTGCCAATCTGCTGTTTGTTCCGCAGGCCGTGTTTCTGCTGGCGTGCCACAGGCGGCGCGTTGTCCTGCTTCCCTGGGGCGCGGCGCATTTGCTTGTGGTCCTCGTCGTGTGCGTTTGGCTGGGCACCTGTGATATCCCGGGGATCCGTGTTGTGAGCGGATTCATTCCCACCATGTCCTGGGGAGGTGTCCGGGAAATGTGCGCCAGCCTGGCAGGTGCGCCCTATTGCTGGGGTTTGTATTCCGCACAGACCAGCATGGTAGACGGCGCCATGATCACCCTGCTTCTGCTGGGCATCTTAACGTTGGCTGTGAATGGTGCATTGCTGGGGAGGGCCGGTGCGGCTGCTGTCGACCGGCGCGTATCATCCGCTAAACTAAAGGCACCGGTCCTCATATTCCTCACGCTCGTTATCCCACCCCTGGTCCTGGTCCTAATGACATACGGATACGCCCCTTGCTTTCTGCCTCGTTACGTGCTTTACAGCGCCGTTGCGGCGCCTCTTCTTTTTGCATTGTCCGTGACGGCGGTGCGCTCATCCTTCTTCCGGCTGTTCATGGCTGTCAGCCTGGTGCTGCTGAACACCCTCATGGCAGATGCGATGTTTCACAATCGGCCGCAGCGAAGCACCTGGATTCCTCTGACCCGATTTCTGCGCGAAACAGTCAAGCCGGAGGACCGCGTTTTCGTGTTCGGCGCCCCCTTTATAACTGGAATTGAGATGCTTGCCCCGTTCAGTCCAAAGCAGACGACGCGGAAGGACGCATGGACGCAATTTGACTTGGATGAACTTCAGGCATTACACAAACAAGGCGTTCAAACGTGGTGTCTCAAGGGGCCGGAAAGGCAGTCCAACGCGGAATTTGAAACGCTTCTTGGCAGCCACAACCTGCCGTTCAGCAAGCATGTGTTCAGGTATTTGGGGGAAGTTGTGTATCGTATTCCGGTTGGTGAGAACATGTTTTCCGCGCCGGATTCCGCAGTGTCTCAGGCTCCTCTTGGTTCCGGCGGTCTTCGCGGGTGGTTCGTGATGGACCGCATGAACGAGGGGAACGGCATGGGTATTACGTGGTTGGCTTCAGGTGAGCACCCTTATGCGCCCATATTTGCGCGGCCCAGCCTCAGCCTCCAGACTATTACGAAAGGCCGGTTAGCCCAGGAGCCTCTGCTTTGGGATGCCGCACAAGCCCCCGCGCCGGAGGTGTGCCTGTCTTCCACCTCCCGTGCTGACGTACACAGGCAGGTCACGACCTCGATGAATCCGTTAGACTGTCGAATCCGCTACGCCTCTTGCGGAAAGAACGCTATGGACATCCTGTTCGAGACAACATGCCGTGGGGAAGGGGATTGTCTGGCTCCTATCACGTTCTCATGGGCCTCGTATGTTCGCGGCGCATGCGTGCCGACCATTCACTTCCCCGGCGCGCGGGATGGGGTGGAAGGTTGGGTTTCCTTCGGCGGAAGTCCTTCCGAACGCGGCGCGGTGGCCCGCATGGGGTTGCCTGAAGAGGAATGGGAACGGGCGGGCGCGATGCAGGGGTGTCGCCCGGTTCGGGGAGTGCGTTTCTCCGAACCCGGCTATTACGGGTTGGTGGACGGCGATCAGAATGAGGCAACCGACGGCGATATGATGGCGTTCATTCTGATGTTTGAACATCCCGAGGACATCCGCTTTGTCCTTCGGGACAGCGCCAATGATTCCAGGACCGTTGAATGGGACTGGCAGTATGTGCTTCGCGCTCCAGAAGCGGGAAAAACATACTCTCAACGGGCGCGAATGGTCTACAAGCCGTTTCTCGGCCAGGACGACGTGCTCGCGGAATACCACTCGTGGCGTGACGTGCCCCCTTCCATGGACGGTTCGGCAGTGGATGCACAGGTTTCCCCACTGGCCATTCCCGGCCGTGATGATGAAGAATGCGATCCGGTGGGGCCGGTGGACCGGCTTGCCGAAATGGATCCGCAAAAGGCGCTGGACGCATATGAAGCCCTACTGGAAATTCCGCTTTATCGTCTGGCGGCGGCAAAGGGAATTGATGCCTGTTATATGCGCGGCGGCGACCCTCCCGGCTTGGCCGCACAGTGGGAGTCCATTGCCGGGAGGCGCGGGGATGCGTTTTCGTGGGGTCGCTTGGGCAGTGTATGCCACCGCATGGGCGACACGGAGAAGGCCGCCATGGCCTTTGCCCGTGGAGTGGAAAAGGACGCCGAGAATCAAGAATGCCGCATGGGTTTGGCGGCGATTCGGTTTGAACAAGGCAATATCGGGGAAGCCGTGGGATTAGCGGCGGCGGTCGTGACGCAAAACCCCGAACTCGCCAAACAGGCAGCCGACCTGTGCGCCACCGCCGCCCGCAGGTGCCTTGCCGCCGGTGATACGGATAGTGCCGAGACCACCTGTCGCGCCGCGTTGCAGTTTGTTCCCGAAGATGCTTCATCGAAGATATTCCTGGCGCGATTACTGGCAAGCCGCGGTAAAATTGAAAATGGGCTGGACCTTCTCGGGGAAACCATCTCGGCAAACCCTGGCATGACTCAACCTGTGGCGGATGCCTGCAAGGCCATTACCGAGGCTTGTCTCAAGTCCGGCGACGCGCGCGGCGCGGCAATGGTGCTCAGACGCGCGATTGCCTGCCCGCCCAATGATCCGGACCGACGCATGGCGCTGGGCCAGGCGCTGGAGGCCGCCAAGGATGATGAGGGCGCCTTGGCGGAATACCTGGCGGCGATGGGCGAGTCGCCTGAGTCAGAACCGCTCTCAGAGCGGATTGATGCCATGCTTAAGAGGCGGGGAGACCCGGTTTCACGCGCGAGCGTATGGCAGCGTCTGGTTGATGCATGCCCGCATGCTGCCCTTCCCCAGCTCCATTTGTGTCTGGCCTTGGAAGCGGCCGGTGACATGGCCGGGGCGGAGACGGCTTGTCAAGTCGCCCTGAAGGATAATCCTGGGAATGGACCCGCGAAGATCCACTTGGGCAAGTTGCGCGCGGCCCGCGGAGACACAGGTTCCGGGCTTGCGTTGATTGAAGAAGCTGTCTCGGCCCGGCCCCAGATTGCGGGAGAAGCAGCCGAATTGTGCGCCGCTGCCGCAAAGACGCGCTTGGAGGCGGGAGACAGCACGGGTGCCGCCGTGGTCCTCAAGTGCGCCTGTTCTCTTGTGCCCGCCACGTGCCAGTATGCCGTCAACCGGGCCGGGGTATTGGAGGCGGTTGAAGACATGGCCGGTGCAGAAGCCGCCTATCGAGACGCATTGAAGTGCGACCCCCGGCATGTTCCTGCCAAGATTCGTCTGGGCGCACTGCTGGTCGCGCGGGGTGACATCAACGGGGGGCGCGAACTGATCGATGAAGCCGTCTCGTCCGCGCCCGGCGAGAAGGGGCAGGCGGCCGAGGCGTGCGCCGCCGCTGCGAAAAGGCGCATGCAGGTTGGCGATGCGCCCGGGGCCGTGGCCGAGTTTCGGCAGGCACTTTCCTTTACTCCCAGCGTTCTGGGCTACCGGGCTGACCTTGCAGCGGCGCTCGAAGCGGCCGGCGACAGTGCGGCGGCGCTAGACGAATACAACGCGGTGGTGGAACAAGCCCCGGAATCCCCAAAATCATCGGTGCGCATTGACGCAATTCTGGATGGCCGCGGAGACGGGGCGGCACGCTTGGCGGAGTGGGAACGCATGGTGGCCGGACATCCGGATGCGGCCATTCCGAACCTGCACCTGGGTCTTGCCCTTGAGGCTTTGGGCGACATTCCCGGTGCGCGGGCCGCCTATGGCAGAGTGTTGGAGATTAATCCGAATCTTGCGGAAGCGCGCACTGCGCTCGACAGGATCAACGGGAACGGGACAGGGGCAAAGTAATGGGATTCTTCGGCAACAACACCACATCAGGCGGGCCGGAGAAACAGCGGGGCAGCCGGCTTTTCCGTTGTCTTGCGGAACTGCTGTTCGTACTGGCGGCGGCGTTTGCGGGCGTCTCAGCGGCGTGGCCGGTGCTGCACCTCTGTGAAGAAGCCCCGCCGCTGGGACTCGCCAGTTACTTCGGAATGTTTAACGCTTCGGCCATGATCGGAACGGGCCACGGGTTTGTTCTCGGCTCGGAAGACGCTCTTCCCGAATTAAAGGCGTTTCTGCACGGGGAAAAGCGCCAGTTAACCCTGCCTGAAGCGGACACCACCTCCGCGCTCATCAGCCGTTTCACGGAACCCTTTGTGCTGTCGCACTGCTATCTGGTGCTCTCCCTGGGCTGGTGGTGGCGGCTCATGGGGGTCTCCATGCACTCGTTTATGTTGTTTGTCGCCCTGCTCTATGCGGTTACGGCGGCCGTCCTGTACGGCCTTTTCCGGCTCGGTTGCGGGCGGATCATGTCCCTGTTGGGCGCACTCTGTGTGGCCACCTCGCCGCTTTGGCTGGATATGGCAACCTCGTTGCGGGACTTTGCCAAGGCACCCTTTGTCCTCGCCTTCCTGCTGCTTGCCGTCTGGGCGGTGCTTCGGCGCTTTTCAGGACGCGGTCTGCTGGCATGGGCGCTGGCCACCGGAATCCTGCTCGGATTTGGCTGGGGATTTCGCCAGGATTTGCTTGCCTGCTTTCTCCCTGCCCTGCTCTTGCCGTGGGTGGTTCAGGTCGCGGGACATGGCGCGTGGCGGTGGCGCGCGGCATCCTGCCTGCTGTTATTGACGTCCATCGCGGTTGTGGGATCGCCCGTCATTTCGGCCATGCGCGCCAACAACGGCGCCGTGTCGGTCCACACGCTGATGCAGGGTTTCTCGGAACGGTCCGAATCGGCCATGTCTTTCGGGGATGCATCGTATGTGCAGCACATGGACTGGGGCGACCCGTCCGCGCATGCCGTCGCCGCGGCGTATGCCGTTCGGGAGGGGGACATCCCCCCCATGGGCATGTTCCACTCGCCCTCTTATGTCGTCGCCGCACGACGGTATATCGCGGAAACGATGCGAACCTTCCCGGCAGACTTTTTCCGCCGCGGGCTGGCATCGGCGTTCAGCATCCCAGGCGCGGCGGCGGACGCCTGCCGCGCAAACAACACGCCGCCCCCCGGCACGTCACCCTGGATTCCCTGGTGGGCGCGGATTCACCGGCCGCTTGCCGAGCACGTCGAGACCTTCGGAGTGCTGTATGTGCTGCTCGCGCTGGCGGTGGGGTTTGCTGTGAACTTTCGGGCCTCGGTCCTTCTGGCCATGCTTGGTGTCTACATTGGCGCCTACCCAAGTCTGCTCTTTCAGACCCGGCACGCCTTCCACCTCTCCTTTGTGCCGTTCTGGGCGATGCTGTGGCTGCTCGTCGTCGCGGGACGCACCCTGGCGCGCAGGGCATGTCTGGGCTTTGGCGGATACCGGATCCCGTGGCGTCCCGTCGTCCGGGCATCGGCGGGCATTCTGGCCTTCCTTGCGCTGCTGGCCGTGACGGGATGGTGCCTTGACCGCCTTCAAACACGGTCTGTTGACCGTGTGCTGGAACGCTACCGCGCCGCCTCGCTTGAGCCGGTGCCTTTTCGCGAAGTGCCCCACAAGGACGGATGGGTGCTTGTCGAGCCCCTGAAGCCCGTTCCCGGATTGGGGCCCGAGGCGAGCGTGGCTCCGTTTGAGGCCGCCCAGGCGCTGCTTGCGCTGCAACTTGACTGGGCACCGCCGGTCTTTCCCGTCAGAATGGTTTATGAAGGCGGGTTCGTGGTGGATTTCACCCAGGACGTCTATCCGCTGGTGAAAGATCTGTCCAAGAAAACACCGCTGACCTGTTTTTTGCCGGTGCTCGAATTGAACTGGCCCGCAAGTGCAAATGTTGGCCGGTATGGCGAGGGCAAGGCCGAGCGGGGACGTTTTGTCGGGATTGCCGTGCCCGAGTCCCGGCGCGATCGGGTTCGGGGGCTGTTCCGGGTCGCCAACGCCGCGCAGTTTCCGTTACATCTTTTCATCACGGTTCCCGACGACAGGTCGCAGTTCATTGCGGACAAGTTGAGTCCGTGGACCAAGCGGTGGGAACTATGCCGCGCCAAATGGGGCGGCAGACCGGACGAGACGGTTTCGGGCCTGTGCCGTGCCGCCCTGCGCTATCCCTACGACGGGCGCATTCGCCACGCGTTGGAGGCCCTGTTGGAGGCCCATCACGACCCCTTTGTCTGGAGTCAGGCGTGGCCGGTCCTTGCCTCACTCAATCCGGACCGCTGTGCCGAGGCAGGACTGGTCCTGGATCGCTTTTCCGAGGAATGTTCGGCGGCGGGAGACCTGCAGGCCGCCGTGGGCCTTTACCGCACGGCGATCCATGTCGCTCCCGACGCGCAATGGCACAAGTTGAATCTGGGCAAGACCTATGAGCGTCTTGGGCGGAAAACAGACGCACTTGCGCAGTATCTGGAAGTGCTCGCGCGCGAACCGGAGTCTGCCGAACTGGCCAACCATGTGGACCAGATGTATGATGAGGAAAAGGACCCGACCGGACGCCTGGCCGCCTGGCAGGCCTTGTGCGGTCAACATCCTTCCGCATTCGTGCCCGCCCATCATCTTGCCCTCGCCTATGCGGCTTCAGGCAATGTGGAAAGGGCTTTGTCAGAACACGAGCGGGCTTTCAACATAAGCCCGGAACATGCCGCGCAGTTGATGGACTACGGCCGGACACTGCTGGATGCGGGGCAATGGCAGCGGGCCGCCGAAATGTTCCGCAAGGCCGCGGCGGGAGACAGAACCCTCGCCCCCAGCGGCGCGGACCACTGCGTCAAGGCCGCCGATGACCGGCTCAAGGCGGGAGACGCGCAGAACGCGATCTGGCTCTACCGGCAGGCGATTGAACTCCGTCCAGACGACCACTGGCTGCGCATCGAGACCGCCACCGCCCTCAAAACGGCGGGAGACCTGCAGGGCGCGCTGGCCGCGCTGGCCGCCGCGATAACGCAGGCACCCGACGAATATGCGGCCCTGCAAATGGATCAGTTGCTTGAGTCGGGGGCCACCCCGGAGGAGCGCGTCTCCCGATGGCGCGCGCTGGCAACGGAACATGCCGAGTGCATCGAGTGCCTCGTTCATCTCGGCATGGCGCTGGAAAAGGCCGGGAAAACGGAAGAGGCACAGCGTGAATATGAGGCCGCACTGCAGGCGGACGTGAACCGGCAACCGGCCCGCGTGCGCCTCGGCACCATCATGGCGGCCCACGGGCGGGAGGCTGAAGGACTGGCGCTGGTGGACCAGGCCGTTGCCGCCGATCCCTCGATTGCCTATTCCGGCGCGCAGGCGTTTGCCGACGCCGCAGCCCGCAAGGCCGGCGATGGAGACATGGCGCGCGCAGAGGAACTGTACCGCCGGGCCGTCTCGCTGGCGCCCAACGATGGCTGGCACCGGGTGCATTTGGGCGAGGTGCTCGCCGGGGCGGGCAAGCCTGACGAGGGGGCTGAACAGTTCCTCAGCCTGCTTCGGGAAAGGCCCGAGTCGCCCTATTGCGCCTCACAACTCGATGCGTTGCTCGTGAAGTACAGGCCCGAAAAGCGGCTGGAGACATGGAAGGTGCTCAGCGCGGCGCATCCCGACGCGGCCATTCCGCAGTTCTATCTGGGAAAGAGCCTGGAGTCTCTTGAGCGCTGGGACGATGCGGCCGCCGCCTATCAGGCGTCGTTTAAGATCAACCCGGGGCTTCAAGACGCCTGGATTGCCCGCGCCGTTCTGGAGGTCTCTGGAGGAAATGCCGAAGAAGGGATCAAGGAACTCCTGTCCATGTCGCAGGTGCCCGGCCTGCCCAAAGAAGGCGTGATTGCCGCCCTTGACGACGCGGCGCGGCGTCTCCGGGAGAAGGGCGAGATGCACGCGGCCCTTGGCGCATACAGCAAAGGGTTGACCGTATTCCACGATGCGCCCCCCCTGCTCTTCGGACAGTCGGAGGCGCTTGAACAGGCCGGTGACCGCGCGGGCGCGATGGACGCGTGCGTCCGGCTGCTCACGGTTGCCCCGGAATCGCCCAAAACTGCGGGAAGACTGGACACACTGTGCAAGTCGGCTGGCCCGGATTCGCAGCCGTGCACTGAACTCTGGAAAGGAATTGTTCAGGCCCACCCGGATGCGGCCGTACCACAACTGCACCTTGGGCTGGCACTGGAAGCTTTGGGCGACATGGCAGGTGCCGAAGCGGCCTACCGGCAGGCGCTCTCGCGGGACCCGAAAGTCGAAGTGGAAAGCACCCTGTTCAACAAGATCAGGAATGCGGGGAGCGGCGTCCAATGAACCGCTTCGAGACAAAAGACGCGTTTCTTCAGCCTCCTGTGACGACCCCCACGGCGAAGGGGACGTGAATGGCCGGAACCGGGTCTGACATTGCGGGAAGCGCGGGACGGCGGCAACGTCTTGTTGCGGCCGCGGCGTTTGCCTGTGTCATGGGCCTTGCCCTCTTTGTGCGGCTGTACCGAATCGGGGAGGAAGGGCTCCATGGCGACGAGTTGACCATCCTCAAGGGGCTCTATGAACAGACCTTTGCGGGTGCCCTTCAGGCAACCCGCAGGCTTGACCCACCCATGACCCCGGTCTCCTTTCTCATTCAATATGCATGGGTGCGTGCCGTCGGGTTGACCGTGCTGCGAATGCATCTGCTGTCCGTTTTTTTCAGCGCGGCAACCTTCGTGGCGGTGTTCTTCATCGGACGGAGACTAAAGGGGACGATGACGGGGCTTGCCGCAATGCTTCTGCTGGCGGTGTCGCCGATGCATGTCTACTATTCCCTGGAAATACGCAACTATTCGCTCACCGCGCTGCTGGGCACCCTTTCGCTGCTTACCCTCTTGCGCGCGGTGGAACGTCCCAATTGGCGCATATGGTCCGTGAACTTTTCCGTGGATGTGCTGCTCGCCATGTCGCATCTGTTTGCCAATCTGCTGTTCGTGCCGCAGGTGCTCTTTCTGCTGGTGTGCCACAGGCGGCGGGCGGTGCTGCTTCCCTGGGGAGCCTTTCACGCGGTCATCGCCGCGGTGGTGGCGCTTTGGCTGCGCTCGTGCGACTTCGCGGCCATCCGCAGCGTCAGCGCCTACATCGGGCCGTTGTCCCGGGAAGGCGCCTACGCAATGCTCACAGGCATCACGGGCGCGTCGTATTCTTACGACTGTTCAGGGCTCATTGGCAGAACCGGGGTGATGGGCGCGGTCATCGTCGCCCTGTTCCCGCTTGGACTTTGCGCGCTGCTGGCGGAATGGTTGCTTCCACACAAGCAGTTAAAAGAAGGGAACGTCCCCCCCACCCCGCCCAATGCATCACACGGGGTGTTCCTTCTTGTACTCACCGTATTTGTTCCGCCAATGCTCTTGATGGCGCTCACGCAAAGCCATACCCACTGCTTCTTCGCCCGTTATGCGTTGTGCAGCGCCGTTGCCGTGCCCATTCTCCTGGCATGTGCGGTGACAATGCCGCGTTCACGCGCCGTCCGGATTGTTCTGGCCGCCGCCCTGGCCTTCACGACGGTGTCCCTGTTGGACCAAATACTTCGCACCCGGCCCCAGCGCAGCCTTCGGTGGCCGATATGCCAGGCTTTGCATGACGGGGTGAAACCCGCGGATAATCTTGTCCTGCTTCCCCCCTATGCCGACTCGTTGACCAGTGACATCGAGATTCTCTTGCAGGCTTCCCCGAAAAGAATCCTGCACAAGACATCCTGGTCGCAGTCCGACTATCACGACCTTTCGGCATGGCATGCGCAGGGCATTCAGGTGTGGCTGGTCAGCCGGCTCGAAAAGAGCGGCAACGCGGAATTTGAGTGCGCTCTGAATGTCCTCAACCTGCCGTTCCGGAAGCAGACCTTCAAGGTTGCCGGTTTTGTGCTCTATTGCGTTCCTGTGGATTCAGGCCCGTTTGCAGCGCCCGATTCCGCCGTGACGCATGCCCCTCTTGGCGCCGGCAGTCTCCGCGGGTGGTTCACTGCGGATCGCCTGGACAAGGGAAACGGCATGGGCATCACCCACATGGTTTCCCGCGAGCACCCCTTTGCGCCGGTCTTCACGCGTCCCAGCCTCAGCCTGGACCGTGTCATGGAAGACAGCCCTGCCAAAGCGTGGCTTCCCTGGGATGATCCCCACGCCGGACCGATGCAGTTGAGCCTGTGCTCCCCCGATTGTGCCGAGGCACGCTGGCCGCTGCGCACGCCGGAAAACGTTATGGACTGCCGCATGCGTTATGCCTTCTCGGAAAAGAACGCCGTGGATATGCTGTTCGAGGTGACGCCCCGCGCGGGACAGGATTGCCGGGGACCCTTGGTGTTCTCTTTAACCTCCCGTGTCAATGGGGCCTGTTCGCCGGCCATCCATTTCCCCGGCGTGCGGAACGCCGTTGAGGGCTGGGTGAGCTTCGGCGAAAGCCCCTCCGAACGCGGCGCGGTGGCGGGCACGGGGCCACCCGAACGGGAAGCGGAGCAGGCGGACGCTGCGGAGGGGCTGCGCCCTGTCCGTGGAGTGCGTTTCTCCGAGCCCGTTTACTATGGGCTCGTGGACGGCGATCAGAACGACGCGACCACCGATGATGAAATGGTGTTCATCTTGATGTTTGAACATCCCGAAGACACCCGCTTTGTTCTCCGGGATTCAGGGGACGCCGTGCCGTCAGTCGCATGGGACTGGCAGTATGTGCTTCGCGCGCCGGAACCGGGCAAAACATATGGTCAACGGGTACGCATGGTTTACAAGCCGTTCCTGGGAGAGAAGGACGTTCTTGCGGAATACCGTGCATGGTTGGATGCGCCCCCTTCAAGAAGCGGTTCAACAGGGAACGCATATGTTTCCTTGCCGGTCTTTCCCGGCCCCGGCGAAGAGGAATGCGACCCTGCGGCACTGGCGTGCAGCGTTGCCGAAGTGGGCCTGGAAAAGGCCCTGGACACCTATGTGGCCCTGCTGGAGGTTCCGCTTTGCCGCCGGGCCGCGGCGGACGGAATCGACACCTGTTTCATACCTCTTGGCGACGGTCCCGGACTTGCCGCGCAGTGGGAGGCCATTGCAGCGCGGGACGGACAGGATGCGTTACCCTGGAGTCGCCTGGGCGGAGCATGCCGCCGCATGGGTGACTCGGAAAAGGCCGCTGCCGCATTTCTTCGTGGACTGGACAGGGACGCCCAGGACCCGGACTGTCTCCTCGGTTTGGCGGCGCTTCGCTTCGACCAGGGCCGCGCCGGGGATGCCGTGAAATTGGCGGGGGCGGCCGTGGCCCGCCACGCCGAACTCGCCGTGCAGGCGGCAGACCTGTGCGTCGCCGCCGCACGCGTGCGTCTTGCCGCCGGGGATGTCTCGGGGGCCGAGGCCGCCAGTCGTGAAGCGTTGCGCTTTGCTCCCGGAGACGCCTCCTCGAAGGTTTTTATGGGGCGGTTACTGGCAAACCGGGGTGAAACGGAAAATGGGCTTGCGTTGATTAAAGAGGCGGTTTCGGGGCAGCCTGATATTGTGGAAGAGGCAGCCGGGGCCTGCACCGCTGCCGCAAAGACGCGTTTGAAGGCGGGTGACATCGCGGGCAGTGCCGTGGCACTCCGGTGTGCCGCCGCTCTTGTATCCGCCACATGCCAGTATGCGGTCACCCGGGCCGGGATCTTGGAAACGGTTGGAGACACGACCAGCGCCGAAAACGCCTATCGCGACGCATTGAAGCAGAACCCACGGCTTGTCCCCGCCCGAATCAATTTGGGCACGCTGCTGGCCGCGCGCGGTGACACCGTCGGGGGGCATGCATTGATCAGTGAAGCGGTCTCGTCCACACCCAGCGCCATGGGACGAGCGGCAGCAACGTGCGCAGCACTCGCGAAAAAGCGCATGCAGGCCGGTGACCCGTCCGGAGCGGTGGACGCATATCGGCGCGCCCTTTTCTTCACAACGAAAGTCCTGGGTTACCGAGTCGACCTTGCCGCAGCGCTCGAAGCCGTGGGCGACAATATGGCCGCGATCACGGAGTACCGCACGGTGGCGGAGGCGGTGCCTGAATCACCGAAGTCCTCGGCGCGCATCGACGCCATTCTGGACGGGTTCGGAGACGGGACGGCGCGCGCGGCGCAGTGGAGACGACTGGTGGCCGTCCACCCGGATGCGGCCGTACCCCAACTGCACCTTGGGCTGGCGCTGGAGGCTTCGGGTGACGCAGCGGGCGCGCGAACGGCCCTTGAAAAAGCAATCAAAATCAATCCGGCCCTGACCGGCGCGCGTGACGCGCTGGGACGGCTGGACAACGCCGCAGACAATGGGAGACAGTAATCATGGACATTAAGACAAAGCGCCGCATGGTGGCCATTCTGCGCATCCTGCATGATGCGCCCACAAGTCTCGGCAGTGAGCGCATTGCCAAGGCGCTCGAACTGGCGGGTATTGAACTGAGCGAGCGCGCCGTCCGCAACTATCTCGCCCAGACCGATGAACTCGGCTGGACCGAGAATCTC
This sequence comes from Candidatus Hydrogenedentota bacterium, assembly GCA_903922535.1. The sequence continues at coordinate 2,288 of CAIXUF010000390.1, read as the reverse complement.
GGCCGGCGCGGGCGACGGTTGACCCAGCGGGGCCTGTCCGAACTGGAGGGCGCGCTGGTCGTTGACAAGGTCGGCTTCATCGCGGCCAAGGTCGACACGCTCTCCTATCAGATGGACTTTGATCTCGCGACCCGGCGGGGCAGGGTGATTTTGAACATCTCCACTGTCGCGCTGCGCGACCTCAAGACAGTGCTGAGTATTCTGTACGATGTGTTCAAGGCCCGGCTGGGCATGGGGCGGCTGGCCGTGATCGGCCTGCCGGGTGAATATGTCGGCGGTTTCCGCACGCCCGCCAACTGCGCCGCCATCGGCACGGTGTGCAGCGTGAGCATGAACGGAGTGCTGCTGCATGCAAACATCGTCACGCATTCCCGGTTTGGCGGCCTGCTCGAAATGAACGATGGCCATCCACACCGCTTCACCCAGATCATCACCTATGACGGTTCCTCCCTGGACCCGCTGGAGATCTTCATCCGAGGCCACATGACCGGGGTGCTGCCGGCCGCACAGACCGGAAACGGAACCGTCGGCGCCAGTTTCCGCGAAGTGCCCGCCGTGGCGCTGCCCGAAGTGCTGCGCATTGTTCGCGACACCGAAGAGGCCGGGCTGGGCGGCGTGCTCGCCATGGGCAGCCCGAACCAGCCCCTGTTGGACATCCCCGTGGCCAGCGGCCGCGTCGGACTTGTGCTGGGCGGCGGGCTCAACCCCATCGCCGCGGTGGTCGAGAGCGGCATTTCGGTCACCAGCACGGCCATGAGCACGCTGTGCGACTACCAGGATCTCACCGACTTCCGCAATCTCGCGGCGCTGGCAGCCAAGAGGACGGGGTGACAGTCAGCATGGACTGGATGGACTTGATGGACCGCAGGGAATAACCCGGAAAAAGATGCCGACGTAAGTCCATCTCGTCCATCGAACAATATCCACGCCTTTGCAATATTCCCCCGACACCGACCTCCGCACATAGTTCCAAACAGCACCGGCCTTGCGTGGCCGTCAGGTGTCATCCCCGGCATCCTTCCGCGCAATAACCGCATTGCGGCGCATGCCTTCCAGTCCGGCCCGGCGGACCGGTGTGCCGTTGAACGTGGCGTCGAACCAGTCCGCATCACCCGCAACGAGCCGGTCGAGCGGCGGGTTGGCCGCGTTCGGCCGTGGCAGGAAGTCTGCGCTGTCAGTGACCTGCGGGGCGCGATTCCATGGGCAGGCCTGCTGGCACATGTCACAGCCGAACACCTGACTGCCCATATTGGCGGCCACTATGTCAGGAATCGCGCCCTTGTTCTCAATGGTGTGATAAGAAATGCACGTATTTGAATCGACCGTACGCGGGGCCACGATGGCCCCCGTGGGGCAGGCATCCATACAAAGGCGGCAGGCGCCGCAACCGTCCTCCGTCGGCGCGTCCGGCGTCAGCGCCACCGTGGTCAGCACCGTGCCGAGGAAGAACCATGTGCCCAGTTCGGGACGGATGATGAGGCTGTGTTTGCCGACCCAGCCGAGACCGGCCCTCGCAGCCCAGGCGCGCTCACGCACGGGCCCGCTGTCGATACTGGCATAGCTGGTCGCACGGGGCTCCAGTCCGTCGAGAAACGCAGCCAGGTGCCGAAGCGGCTTTTTCAGCGCGCGGTGGTAGTCGCGGCCCCAGGCATAGCAGGACACCCGGCCCGTGCCGGGCGGCGCCTCCGGTCGGGGCACCCAGTAATTGCGCGCCACCACCACCACCGACCGTGCGCCGGGCAGTTTAAGACCGACCTGCTGGCGCAGGTCCCGCGTGCGCGCCATCCAGTCCATGCCCGCATGAAAGCCCGCCGCAAGCCAGGCGTCAAATCCATCGTCCGCCTCGGCGGACACCGGCGCAATACCGCAGGCGTCGAAGCCTAGTTCGGTGGCGCGGGCTTTGAGGGCTTGGGCACGAACGGTGGGCGAAGAAGCCGGCGGGGACACTCCCGCCTTCGCGGGAGTGACGGGCGCTCCCAGTAGAGGCACTCCCACTGAGTCGTTGACAGGGTCGGAAGTCATTCCACGGGGTCCTCGCCGAGCAGGATGCGCAGCACGGCGTTGGCCTGCTGGCAGGCCGCAATGCCGACGCGCGGGGCCATCAGCCCCATGCCCGGCGCCGCGCCCGTGGTCAGGTCGCCCACCAGAACAAGGCCGCGGCCCATGCGGTGCGCACGCACGTCGTTGCCAGGCCCATGGCCCGCCATGCCCGAAGCCGCGACCACCTGCCGATCCGGATAGGCGCCCAGAAAGGTCTCCACCAGCATGGCCTTGGACTCGGCCCCGTC
>CAIXUF010000389.1 GCA_903922535.1 Candidatus Hydrogenedentota bacterium | reverse complement strand
TGGCATTTCTGGCGGGGTCGGTCCGCGTTCCTTAGTCTGGTGGAACTCAAGCTGATGTTGGTGTGGGAGAAACAGCGGGGCAGGGACCTGGTGGAAACCAGCTACTCATCGCTGGCCATCTGGTCAAAACAGACGGGGATTCCCGTAGTGGTGGTGGTGTTTCCTTTGGGCACCATTTCCGACCGTCCGTCCACGGTGCGTTTTGCCGAAGACCGGGTCAACCTGTACACCCGTCTCGGCTTTCGCGTCGTCAATCCCGAAGAGAACTTCATGCGGGCTGGTCTGGACAGGGTGTTCTGTTCAGACGACAACCTCCATCCGAACAGGGAGGGGCACCGGATAGTGGCGGAACTGCTCCAGCACTGCATCGATGAAAACAGACTGTTGCCTTCCTGCCCATAGAAACCCAAAACGGCGGGAACGCCGCTCCGCCGACGAACCAACGAAGGAGTGCCTTTTCATGCGCCAGAATCGCAGACAGTTCATGCAGAATGCCCTGGCCGCAGTGGCGGCGGCCGGCGCGGCGCGCCGGACCCCGGCGGCGGATGCCGCAAGCGCGCCGCCGTCGCTGGAGGGCGGCCGTTTTCTGACCTTCAACACGGTCATCCGCGTCAACCAGATTGAGGCCGGGCGCGACCAGTTGATCGGCAGCGACGAGGCAGACATACACTCGCCGGAAACGGCCCGCCAGTTCCGAGCCGCATTCGAGCGGGGCTGGCCCGGCGGACGCATGACGTGGGCGTTCAGTTGGTGGGCCTTGCAGGACAAGCGGGACAACTACAAGGCCATCCGCGAGTTTGCCGTGGAATGCCACCACAAGCACGGCGACGATATCACGTTTATCCCCGGCGGCTATTTCGCCAACATGTACAACACGCGCGAGCAGGTCAACGCCGATCTGCACGATGCTCTGCAAATGGTTTCAGAGATGGTGGGCGGCGGCTACCGCCCGCAGAGCGTCGTTGCCGGGTATCTCGCGGCGGACAACCTGCGCCACCTGGCCGAGAAGGAGGGCGTCCATGTCTGCCAGGGCAACATCTGGAGCCAGTACGCCGTGGACAACGGCGACGGCGACGGGTCCATCTGTTATCCCTATTACCCGTCGCAGGAGCATTTTTGCAAGCCGGCGCAGGGCGTGGACGATTTCATCGACTGCGTGAATCTGGATGGATGGACCTGCGATTTTGTTTCGGCGCGCCGCGCCGGATGCACCGCGACATACAACAGCTGCATGGGACTGGGGCCGATTGAGACCTTCATGCGCCTCGGCGCCGACACGGGCATGAAGGAGGTCATGGCCACCACGGGTGCCCATTTTGACGCGGGTTTTGATCTCAACAAGTTTGCGGGGGTCACCACGTTCTGGGAGTTGTCCCTGTTCAACCTCGACGGGGGCAAGGACAAGAAGCTCCTGCTCGAATGCCTGCCCAAGTGGCTCGAACAGACCCGGCAACGCTGGCCCCAGAGCCGCTGTGTGACCCAGGGCGAGTATGGCAATGCCTGGCGCGCCGCGCGCAAGGACAATGCGGGCCTTGATTACCGCTTCGTGCAACGGGGCACGGGCGTTTTCGGTTCCGAGGAGAACCTGGAGATGCGCTGGTTCATGAACCGGGACTTCCGGCTGGCGCTGCTGCGCGACTGGAAGGCAAACGGTCCGGAAACGGCCATCGACTTCACGCGCTATGACCTCAAGGCCGAGGACCCCAAGGACAAGGGCCGCAACTGGAGCCTGATGAACCGGCTCAACCAGAAGGGCATCCGTCCGCAGGACAAACCTGTGGCGCTCAAAGACCTGAACGATGAGGAACGGAATCTCATCAAACGGTGCTATCCCTATCTGTTATAGACATTTTTTTCATCATTTGGGAAGCTATCCCTTGGGTGCCGGTTGGCTTGAAATGCCGGTTCCCTCAAAGAAGAAGTCCGCCCCCGGCGCGTTTTCGAGCCGGGGGTGTTTTATGCACAGGTAATTCTTCGACCGTCGTCATACTTGGCGGTGTTGTTGTCATCGGGCTCAGGCTGGCGCGATCGTCACTGCGCCACCAGTTTGATGTAGTCGTTGTACACGGCGGAGTAATTGTTCGCGCCATCTAGGTATTGCACTCGCACCGTATGGTAGCCCAGCCCCGCCGGCAGCATATGGGCGCGCGTCGCCGTGGGTGGCATCCAAGCTGTCCACGAGGACCCATTGTCGCTGAAGCGCATGCGTGATACCCCGGTGCCCGTGTCGGCCCAGGTCAGGCCCAACGAGACCGACTGGGTCGTTGTGGTCAATGCGCCGGCGTTTATGATGATGGTGCCGGTGGGCGGCGCGGTATCCAGACGGATGTAGTCGCTGAAAACGGCGGAGCGGTTGTTCGCCTTGTCGAGGTACTGGACCCGGACCGTCTTGTGACCGTCCCCGCCCGGGAGCGTGTAGGGGCGCGTTGCCTGCAGGACTTCCCAGGCAGACCAGATTGCCCCGTCATTGCTAAAACGCATGCGCGACACACCCGAGCCGTTGACGCCGTCATCCCAAGTCAGTACCAACGTGACATCGCGGGTGTTCGTGGCCGAACGGTTGTTGTCGATGATAATCGTGCCCGTCGGCGGCGTGATATCCGCCGTCGGATCGCGGAAGTCCGCAAACCCCTTACGCGTCTGCCCGCCGATTTTCACGAAAGCGCCCCCAGCGTACACGGTCGTCCCCGACGCCGCCAAGGCGTAGACATCGCCGTAGTCTGCGCTGGGGTTCCAGGTGGTCGCGAGTCCCGTTGCGGAGTCGAGCGCGGCGATGCAGTTCCGCGTCTGTCCGCCGATGCTCGTGAACTGGCCTCCGGTGTACACCGTCGTCCCCGACACCGCCAAGGCTTCGACTATATAGTTCGCGCTGGGGTTCCAGGCGGTCGCGAGGCCCGACACTGTATCGAGGGCGGCGATGTATTTCCGCGTCTGCCCGCCGATGCTCGTGAACGAGCCTCCGGCGTACACCGTTGTCCCCGACACCGCCAAGGCGGAGACTAATAAGTTGCCTGCGTTGGGGTTCCAAGCGGTCGCGAGGCCCGTTGTGGTATCTAGTTCGGCGATACAGCTTCGCGCCTGCCCGCCGATGCTCGTGAACTGGCCTCCGGCGTACACCGTCGTCCCCGACACCGCCAAGGCGGAGACCTCGCTGTCGGCGCTGGGGTTCCAGGCGGTCGCGAGGCCCGTCACTGTATCGAGCGCGGCGATATAGTTTCGCGTCTGCCCGCCGACGCTAGTGAAGTTCCCCCCGGCGTACACTGTCGTTCCCGACAGCGCCAAGGCCATGACGCCGTAATACATGCCGCTGAACCCCGCGTTGGGGTTCCAGGCGGTCGCGAGGCCTGTCGTGGCATCGAGCGCGGCGATCTTGCTCCGCATCTGCCCGCCGATAACCGTGAAGTTGCCCCCGGCGTACACCGTCGTGCCGGACACCGCCAAGGCTTGCACACCGCCGCCCGCAGTGGGGTTCCAGGCGGTCGCGCGGCCCGTCGTGGCATCGAGCGCGGCGATGTATTTCCGCGTCTGCCCGCCGATGCTCGTGAACGAGCCTCCGGCGTACACCGTCGTCTCCGACACCGCCAAGGTGTAGACACGGTCGCCCGTGTTGGGGTTCCAGGCCGTTGCGAGACCCGTTCCGGAGTCGAGCGCAGCGATGTTGTTCCTCGTCTGCCCGCCGATTTTCGTGAAAGCACCCCCGGCGTAGACTGTCGTACCGGACACCGCCAAGGCGTGTACATCGCCGTAGTCTGTGCTGGGGTTCCAAGCGGTCGCGAGGCCCGTCCCGGCGTCGAGCGCGGCGATATTGTTCCGCGTCTGCCCGCCGATAGAAGTGAACCACCCTCCGGCGTACACCGTCGTCCCCGACACCGCCAAGGCGTATACACCGCCGTAGTCCGCGCTGGGGTTCCAGGCGGTCGCGAGGCCCGTCGTGGCATCGAGCGCGGCGATGTGGTGCCGCGTCTGCCCGCCGATGGTGGTGAAGTCGCCCCCGGCGTACACCGTCGTTCCCGACACCGCCAAGGCGGAGACCAATAAGTTGCCTGCGTTGGGGTTCCAGGTGGTTGCGAGGCCCGTCGCGGTATCGAGTGCGGCGATGCAGCTTCGCGCCTGCCCGCCGATGGAAATGAAATTACCCCCGGCGTACACCGTCGTCCCCGACACCGCCAAGGCGGAAACCGCGCCGTCCGCGTTAGGGTTCCAGGCGGTTGCGAGGCCCGTCACCGTATCGAGCGCAGCGATATAGTTCCGCGTCTGCCCACCGATGCTCGTGAACTGGCCTCCGGCGTACACCGCCGTTCCCGACACCGCCAAAGTATTGACCAAGGGAGAACCGTGGTTGTCGCTAGCGTTGGGGTTCCAGGTGGAGTCCACGGTCCCGTCGGCCAAAGTGTGGGCGATGTTATTTAGCGCCACGGTTCCTACCTGGGTGAAGCGGCCGCCGATGTACCAGCCGCCCGCGCCGTCCGGGACAGTGGCATATACATACCCGGTCACCTTGGGATAGACGCCCACGGCCGCGCCCGTGCCTGTGTCAATGGGTACGCCATTGCCCGTGCACGGTCCCACATAGGTGAACTCGCCACCGATATAGGTCGTTGTGGGCGTCGTGACAATGGCGTTCACGGCCCCGTTCGTTACCCATGTTTCCTCGCGCGGGGTGCTGCTGGTCTGCGCGAACGCCCCCGCGTTCAGCCACGCGATAGCCAAGAAAAGCACAGCGGCAAGCCCGGTCGCGATACGGGTTGATAGTCTCTCGCTATGGTTCATATCACACCTCTCTGCAGTTCGCTTCGCTGCTGCTGGATGCCGGGGCGATTATAGCACGGTCATGACGGTCATTTGGGAAGCCTGAAGGCGTGAATTGCGCAGATGCGGCATCCTGCCGCATTCGTTCAGCGCGGGCTACAGGAAGATCGCGCCAGAATAGCGCGTCTAAAAACACGCGCTCTACCGAAGGGCGGCCAGTGCACCGCCATGACGGTGTTGACGGGCGGGTCATCGCCGGTTTTGTTGCCGGCGAGAACCTGGTTTTCCGATAATCTGAAAGGATAGCTTCGCCTACCTCGGCGTGTGGCCCGCCGGACCGTTCTGCCCGTAGGGGTCCTTTTCGAGGTAGGTTTGGTCGTCCGCGGGTTCGCGGACTTCCATGGCCTTCCAGTTGAACTTGGTGTCGAAGGGGCCCAGCGCGAACTCCGGGTCGAATACTTCCTTGTTCACCGGCAGCGCGTTGTAGGGTTCGGTATTCTCCGGTGTCTGGGTGAACATGTCGGCAAGGTCGCTGGCAAAGCCGTCGTATTGGTTGAGCGCCGGTATGCCCAGGATCAGGAACATGGTCTTGAGGGTGCTGGACATGCTGGTGTGCCGGTGCGAGACGTAGTCGCGGCGCACATAGGGGCCGATTGCCATGCAGATGGAGCGGTGCGCATCGACCGAGTCGCGGTACCCCTGCGCGTCGTCCTCGGTGACGAAGATGACGGTGTCCTTCCAGTAGGGGCTGTGGCTGATCATTTCCACCAAACGGCCCAGCGCAAGATCGTTGTCGCTCATGTAGGAGCCCCAAAAGGGATACCCGTCCTCGGGCCGCTCGCCGGAGCCGTGGTCGTTGGGCAGCATCAGCGTGATGACGTCCGGGAAGGGCTCTTTTCCTGAAACCCAGCGTTCGCGGTACTCGCGCTCAAACTGTTCAATCCGGAATTGGTCGGGTATGTTCGTGTTGAAAGTGGCGTACTGCCGCGAGGTGTTGTCGAACAGCGGCTTGGGCATGGGATAATTGATGTTTAATCGGATGCCCGTGTCGTGGAAGGACTGCTTTTCCTCCTGCGGCTTGAACTCAAAGCCCAGACCGTAATTACGGAAGTGGACACGGTTGCGGTCAAAATGCTCCCAGATAGCGCCGCCCTCGTTGTAGTCCTCGGGGTAGACCGCGCCGGAGGACTCGATGAAGGCGAAGTTGCCGGGGCCGTCGCCCCGGGCGTTTTCACCGATGCGGCATTCCATGAACTCGTTCGGATAGACGCCCACCAGCCAGCGGTGGCCGTCCACCGAGTGGTCGGAGTCGCAGTAGAAGTTGTCGCTCATGGCGAAACGCTTCGCAAGCGCAAGGTGGTTGGGCATCAGGACCACGCTCTTGACCGTCCTGCTGTTGTCCTTGTTGGACACGTCGATGGGCTTGCCGAGGCGGCACACATTGGCGTCGCCGTGCCCGCCGGGCCATGCACCGAAAATCTCGACGTAGGTGCGGTTTTCCTTGGTGACATAGATGATGTGCCTGATGGGACTTTTCCAGGCGTCGTGTGTTGGCGGAACCGGATGGCCTTCTGTGCGCGTGTCCTGAGCTCGGGGGTAGAGTTCAACATTGTTGGCGACGGCCTTTGCCGTCAGCGCGTCCAGTTCCTCCTGCGTTCCCGACAGGTCAATGATGTTCACGTATCCGCGCATGAGCGCCCCGACAGACGTCGGATCGCCGGATGCATGGTTGGGCCCGTCATTGGGTCCCGAACCGATTCCCTTGGCACAGGCGACATAGAGCCGTTTGCCGTCCGGTGACACGGCCAGTTTGCTTGGGAACCATGCGGTCGGGATGTGGCCCAGCACCTTGTTGTCCTTTATCCGGACCACGCCGACGGCGTTGACGCCCGCCTCGGCGACGTACAGGGTCTGCCGGTCCGGCGATAGCGCCAGGCCGAAGGGAATCATGCCCCGCAGGCGACTCGCGGCGGGACAGAACTTGAGGTCTATGTCCTTCTGGCGCCAGCCAGTCCGCGCGTTGACGACGGTGATGCTGTCGTTGCTGCCGTTCGACACATAGACATGCTTCTCGGTGGCGACCAGCGAATTGGGGCTGCTTCCGCCGACGGCGGGAAAGTCCTCCAGTTTCTCGCCCACGAGGTGGCCTGTCTTGGCCTTTCCAATCACCGCCTCGCGTCCGCACACAGAGATGTCAATGGTCCACACGGACATCGCGCGGATGTCGTTGGGGTCCCCAAGGCCGGGGACGTGCACCTCGTCGTCGCCATCATCGTCCATTTTGAGGTCAACGCCCTTCTTGGCCTCTTTGGACGGCACGCCGTAGGGCGGGAAGTGCAGCTTGGCCATGCCCCCGGACTTTTTCACGAGTTTGGCGTACTCGAACATGCCCACGTTGGCCACATAGGCGCGCCGTCCGTCGGGGGACAATGCGATGCCGAAGGGATAGCGGCCCACCGGGATGGAGTTGATGACCTTCTGCTGCTCAAGGTCGACAATGAGCATTTGGAAATTGGACTGGTCCACGGCATAAAGCAGCTTGCCGTCCGGCGAGAGCCTCAGGTCGCCCACGTACCCGAACTGACAGCGTTTGCCGTCGCTTTCATGGTCGCAGGAGATGCGGAAGATCTGCGCGTGCGAGGCGATGTCAAACGCCATTATGCTGTAGTCACTGCCGCCCGCCACATACACCACATCGGAACCGCGCGCGACGCCGAGTCCCATGAAGGCCGCATCGAGGATGCCTTTCTCATTGCCGTTGCCGAGTGTGGTTTGCACCGGTGCTTCCGGGTTGGCCAGGTCCAGGATGGACAGTTGCGGACCCACCGTGCAGGCCGCGATGAGCCACCGCCCGTCCGGGCTCAGCGTCAGCCCGTAGGGGTGCGGTTCCACCCGAAAGAGACGGCCCGACGGCGTGATGATCCGGCCGTTGGGCAGAATCGTTTCGCCCTGAAGATTACGCTCCGCATAGCGTTCCCCCGCGGGCGCGCGCATGAGCAGGCCGTCGGCACACTCCTTGTCTGCATGCGCGGGACTGAAGGACGAGAGGACCGCGAAGAGGAAAAGCGACAACAGGGGGGAAACACGATTCATGTGGACAATCTCCCGGTGCAACACCATCTGCGGGGCAACTTCCCCAAGTTTACCAGATTTGGCATGGGAATTCGGCTTTGCTTATTGGCGCGGTTCGGGTGTTTGCGGCTGGGTCGGTGGCGTCGGCGGGGAAAGAAGGTGGCGCAAGGGCAGGCAGAGCAGCAGCAGCACGATCAGATGGAACACGCGCTCCTTTGCGGGCATTTCGTCTCTTCCCACAAGGAGGACGACAAGGGTCACGGCAAGCAGTCCGTGGTGGCCCAGCCGGGGGCGAATGAAATACACGCCTGCGGACAGCGCGGCCAGCAGGCACACGACCTGCACGTGCCACGGCGGCGGCACCAACGTCGCTTCCCGCCACGCGCTTAGATCAAGCCCCGCATAGTAGACCGAACAGGCACCGCAGAGCATCAGATACATCCCCGCCAGCACCCGCAGATAAAGCCTGTTGTATGGATTGTCCGAGGCGGTCATGGCTATTGTCCTTTCTGCGCCCACTGGTACAGTGTAGTGCCTTTTGGCTGATTCCGCAACAAGGCCATTGCGGGCACCAAGAACAAACACGGACCGGCACCGACATACACGGACAAGCGCACAGGGCGAGGCCGGCAAGAGTGCCGTAGGCATGCATTCTTTCCCGTCCCAAATCAGCGCTTGTCCGAACGTTTCTGTCGGCGTGCTACAATAGGCGGATGGAACCGCGTCAGGAGGACGCGCACAAAGAATGGGACTGGCAGCGATGGCGTTTCGTGTACTTATAACAGAAGACGACCGCGTGCAGCGGGAGATTATTTGCGACATTCTGGCCCAGGCGGGTTATGAGCCGCGGGGCTGCCCGTCGGCGGAGGACGCGCTGGCGGCGCTGGAGGAGGAGGATGCGGACATCCTGCTGACCGATCTGAAGATGCCGGGCATGGACGGGCTCGAACTGCTGCGCCAGGCGCGGCGGCTGCGGCCCGAACTGGAGGTGGTCATGATGACCGCCCACGCCACGATCAAAACGGCGGTGACGGCGATGAAAGAGGGCGCGGCCGACTATCTGGAGAAACCCTTCGACAAGGACGAGCTGTTGATGGTGCTCGGCCGCACAGGCGAGCGCTCCGAACTGCGCCGACAGAACCGGCAATTGCGTGAACTGGTCACCGACTCGGTCGCGCTGGGCAACATCGTCGGCCAGAGCGAGCCCATGCGGCAGGTCTTCGAGCGCACGCGCCGCGCCGTGCATGTGAACAGCACCGTGCTCATCCTCGGCGAGTCGGGCACGGGCAAGGAACTGATCGCCCGGCACATTCATTTCGCCGGGCCGCGGCGCAACAAGCCTTTTGTGGTGGTCAACTGCGCCGCCATTCCGGACAACCTGGTCGAGTCGGAACTGTTCGGCCATGAGAAGGGTGCCTTCACCGGGGCCGACGTGAGCCGGCCGGGCAAGTTTGAACTGGCCCACGGCGGGACCCTGTTTCTTGACGAGATCGGTGACATGCGGCTCGAAAGCCAGGCCAAGCTGCTGCGCGTGCTGCAGGACGGCGTCATCGAGCGCGTCGGCGCCAGCAAGACGCGCCAAGTGGACGTGCGCGCCATTGTCGCCACCAACCGTAACCTGAAGAAACGCGTCGAGGACGGCGAGTTCCGGGCGGACCTGTACTACAGGCTTGAAGTGCTGTCCATCGAACTGCCCCCGCTGCGCGAGCGCATGGTGGATTTGCCGCTGCTGGTTGCCCATTTCAGCGAGAAACTGGGCAAGAAATTGGGCGTCACCCCCCTGATCGTTGGCCCCGACGCGCTTGACGCATTTCGCCGCTACCGCTGGCCGGGAAACGTGCGCGAACTGGAGAACACGCTGGAGCAGGCGTTCATCCTTGCCCGGGGTGACCGGCTGCTGGTGGATGACCTGCCGGCAAAACTGCGAACGCTCGAACCGCAGACCGGCGATTTCATGCTGCCGCCCGGCGGCATCATCCTGGAGGACCTGGAGCAGGAACTCATCCGCCAGGCGCTCGAACGCTCCGGCGGACGCCTGAAAGAGGCGGCCGAACTGCTCGGCCTCACCTACAAGACCCTGCAATACCGGCTAAAGAAACACGAGATTGACCGCCACGACCCCTTGGGCGACGGGTAGCCGCCCAAGCCTTCCGCCTCCCTGCAAGGGCGCGCGCGACCATCCAAAGACACGAAAACGCCGCCGCGAACCCATAGGGGGCCACGGCGGCGGTAATCGCGTGAAATACGGTGTGATCAGCCCTGACGGGCTTTGAAGCGCGGATTCGTCTTGCAAATCACATACACCCGCCCCTTGCGGCGGACGATTTTGCAGTCAGGGTGCCGCGTCTTGGCGGTCTTCAACGAAGACAATACTTTCATGGTGCTAACTCCCAGCAGTTCTTGGATTAAGAGCATGAATTATAGCTTTCAGACATCCACACTGTCAAACTTTTTCTCCCGCCCGTCGGCCCCCGGCGATTCCACTGCCAAGTCGCTCGATTCCCGTTCTTCACCCTATGTGGGTGAGATTCCATGAATGCGCACACCCACCCGTTCAATATGGGCGCGCAACGCGGGGGACTTGATGGCGGTTCGTGCCTGGACGTCAAAGCGGTAGGGCAGCGGAAGCTCCTCGAGTTCGCCGGCGATGGCCTCGGCGCGAAGCGGGTCGTCAATGCCCTCAATCACCAAGTCTATGTCCGAGGCGGGACCGGCAGTGCCTTTGGCCCGCGACCCGAACAAGACGGCACCCGACACCTCCCCGTGCCGGGCAAGCACTTCCCGTATAAGGTCCCATTCGTGCTCGCTCAAGCCCGTGTGCGTCATGATTCCTGCATTTGCTTCATCAGCCATTCATGCAGTTCCTCCAGCGCGGGCTGGTAGCGATCCCGGATGGCCAGCACAGCCTTGTCAAAGGTTTCAGCATCGTACGTGTGGGAAAGCAGATTGCGGTTGTCCAGCATGTCGATCCACACCTGCCCGTCCTTCAGTATACGCGCCGCAAAGGCCTCTTTGAGGACGTTGCGCGGGGTGATAGGCACGATGACCTGCCCCTCGTGTTCCATGAAGTCCTTGACCGTTTTCCAGGCGAGTTCCATCGCAAATTCAAAACGCTGAATGGTGCCCTCTTTTTCCAATGCCGAAAGAGTTTCCACGCCCCGCTCTATTGGCTCCCGCAGAAGCACGATAGCCCGATCAAAATTCTGGAAACGCTGCCGCCAGCGAATGCCATGTGTCATGTTCGTTCTCCAGCAGAAGAATGCAGGTCAGCCATTCCACCCAACACGGCGCGCGTTGGCCACGGCGCCCATCTACCCCATCATCATACCGCAAAAGGACTTCCCGGTCATGCGGGCTTCACCCGCGTCATCGGGCACAACCGAACCGGCCCTGCAAGGCCGGACGGCTTCACGGTCCAATTGGATGCGTCGAAGGGCTTGTAGTCGATGTTGACGAAAAAGAAACTGCGCCATTTCTCGCCGCGGCGGTCCATGTCGGCGATGCGGTTGGCCATGAGGTTGGCAACCTCAACTTCCAATGTGTTTTCACCGGGCCGCAGCAGCGCGCCCACGCGCAGCGGTTGATGACACCACACCGCGCCCGCGTCCTGTCCGTTGATTCGCACCCGCGCCGTCTCGCGCAGTTCGCCCAGATCGAGCAGCCATTCGTCAACGCCCGCGTCGGGCTGGAAGTCAAAAGTGACCGAGTATCGGCCGGTGCCTGAAAAGGCGTTTCGTTCCGGTGTGCCGGGGTCGGTCCACAACTTCGGGGCGTCTGAGCCAAAGGCCGCAGGCAACGCGGGGCCGCCCTCGACAAACTGGACGTCCCATTTGCCGGCAATTTCCCTTGCTGTTCCCTTTGGCGACAGGCTGGCCCACGGTTGGCCCTCCACCGGATGATCATAGGCCCGCACGATGCAGGTCGCACCCGGCGCAAGTTGCAGACGGACTTCCACGCCGTTACCCGCGGGCCGAAGCGCGGCCACGCCGTTCTTTCCGGTGAGCGGATCAAACAGCACCGCGCCCTTTGCCGGACAGGCCAGGGGGTAGTGGCCATCAAGCGGCGCGTCGCCCCGGTTCACCAGGAAGTACTGCACAGCGCCATCGATGCGCTGCCGCACGAAAGCAACGTTGGACGCCGTGATGGCTTCGTGTCGTACCCCGGTAACGCTGAGCGCATCGGCCAGATCATCCTGTTCGATCAGCCTCCCGGACACGCCGCGCAGCGTGGCCGCTGCCGCGCGCAGATGCGCACGGCGTTTCTCCGCGTCGTTCAACCCCGGCGCATCGTCGGGCAAGCCATCGAGGGCGACGATGGTGGTGCCCTTTGCGGCGAGTTCGGCCAACCGGGCCATCGTTTCCGGCGGCATGTGTTTGCAGCCGGGAAGCACGACAACACGTGGGGGCTCAATGGTCTTGAGCATCCGGTCGGAGACATAATCGAACTGCACGCCGCTGTCCCACATGGTCTGCGCCGCGCCGTGGAAACGCGCCATCCGCGTGTGCATCCAGTCCTTGGTCCCGTGCACCGACAGGCACCAGGGCGCTGGCCCTGTCTTGGTCTTGTCGGCAGGCAGCGCCTGCGCCCAGAGATCATGGAGCGGCCAGTAGAGCAGCACGTCGGTGTCGGGTGTGCCGTCCTGCAGGAAGGACTGGCATCGTGCGATGTAGGCGTTCAATTCGGGGAAATCGCGGTAGAAGGTGTTGGTCGGGCCGAAGTGGGTGGAGGCGTAGAACAGCCATCCCGGCCAGGGAGCATCGGCCGGGGAGAAGGCCGTGCCGTGGTAGAAGACATGGTTGACGCCACCGAGGAACAACTGGTCCACGGCCGTCTTCACCGAGGCGAGGGTCTCCGTGAAATGCTCGGCCATCCAGGTGCAGGTTTCGGAGGCGACCAGTTTCTTTCCGCCAAGATGCGCGGCCGATGACGCGAATTTGGTCATCAGGATTTCCGCGCCCTCCGGGCCGAATCCTTCGGTTTCGGGCACGTCGGCCGCGGCGTACAGGTCGAGCAGATTGCCGGGCGAACCGTGGGCCTGATAGCGGGTAATCGCCCCCTGGCCTTTTGCCCACGCGGCCCAGGGCTGCGCGCAGTTCTCCAGCAGCAGATCGCCAATGGTCTCGTTGTAATCTGACCGCACCCTCTCGGCCGTATCCTCATCTCCGTGTCCGTCCAGTTCGCGCAGTTTGACGCGCAGATCATAGCCGCGCCGCGTCTGGAACTGGTCGAAAAAATCATCCGTCCAATTTGCGCCGTAGACCTCATAGGAGTCCATGTAGAACGCGCGGGGGCGCGCGGCTTGTCCCTTGAACGCCTCATCGAAGTGGGCGAAATAGGCGTTGACGCCTTCGCGCGAAAAAGGATCGAGCACATTGCCCTCGCCGCCGGGCGCGGCGCGCTTTACCTGCTGTTTGGTCCAGCCCTTGAAAAGCGCGTACAGGGTCCATGCACCCTCCCCGGGTTTCCAGTCGAGCCGTCCCCCGGCATCTACCTTTGCAGTCAGGTCGAGGACTTTGTCTCCCGGTCCCACGGCGGTGAGCGCCTGCAACCGCGCTTCGGGCTGGTCCCGGCACAGGAGAGGCGGTGCGGTCAGCCCGTCGGTCATTTGGAAACTTTTGAGGAACGCCTGTTTGGCCGCCTGCTCCTTCCCGACCCAGGGGCCGCCATAGGGCCAGCCCGTGCCGGGTGTCATGTCGATGCCCAGTCCCGCCGCCGCCGCGGTTTTCACGGCCGCATCAAACATGTCCATCCACCGCGACGACAGGAACGGGACATAATGGGCTTCCGCGCCTTCTGCCCCGTAGATGGGGATGATGTGCATGCCGCCCAGACCCGCTTGTGCGTAGGTCTGAGCATGCCGTTGCAGTTCGTCCCGGCTTACCGCACTGCCCATCCACCACCAATAGGTCCAGGGCTTGCAGGTGCCGGTAATTTGCGGCCAGTCCAGATCGCCCGCGCGCGCCGTGCATGGCACGGTGCCAAGCGTTGCCAACACCAACAGTGCCACTGTCCTTCTTGTGACCATTGCGCTTTCTCCATGGCCCCCTCACGGCGAAACCATAGCAAACCGGGCAGCGGCTACAGTACCCCACGCCGACCGTGGCAATAAAGTTTGCTGCCGATGCGGTCCAGTGGGCCACCATTTGGTGACGTTGTTCCGGCGGTCCTACCGTCCGGTAATCTGTCCTACGTATACTTCCCGTACCTTTTCAGGGAAACAACCGCACGGTTGACTACCGACCCTTGTTAGAAGTGGCATTTTATGAGAAATGTGTGATAAACTGGTGCGGTAATTCCTGGGACACCAGATCACGGGGAATTCGGCACGGTCCTTGCCTAGCCAGGGTGCCGGTCAACGTGATCCGCGTGGATTGGCACCACCCGGGCAAACTGCGTGCAAACCGGCCATGTGTTCCGGCGTTGCCGGAAGGGTCGGCGCTAGAAATGTGTCGTGAATGCGAGGTCAACAAGAAGGAGGTATGTGCATGTTGCTTTATGAGTTCTTCCACGCGCTGTTCGTTGGGGTGTTCGGGTACTTCTCGAAGATGCTCGACGGCATCGTCGGTGGCGCACTGAACGGCCTGTTTGGCATCGGCGCCTAACCCGGAACGAAACGAACGCAACGCGCCGTTGGCGCATAAACCGAAACCAGAAGGAGCGAACCATGCTGAATGATCTGTTGGGCATTCTTGTGAAGGTACTGATGAGCTTTTTCGACAAGCTTCTAGTCACCCCCGCCTTCAATTTTCTTGACGCGGCACTTTTCGGGAGCAAAGATCCGCTCGCCTAGTCGCGCCGTTACGCGAAAGACAATTCGCCGCCCCATCGTCACCGGGTGACGCGGGGGCGGCGTTTCCTTTTTTTCGCTCCGGTTGAATGTCTAGTGCTGCTGTTTTTGGGTGATCCGGTAGACGTCCACCCCGCAGGCGGCATAGAGGTCTCCCCTGATGGCGCCCGTGAACGCCCCGACGGCCTGCGGCAGTTCCAGCAGCATCGTGAAAGCGCCCGTTGCGGGGTTCAAACGGATCACCTGCCTGTCCGATCCGTAATAGACGAACGCGTCGCCCACCGATGCGATGGCCGAACTGGTCACCCGCGGCGGGGCCGGATCAAAGGGGGGCGTCACCTTCATCGTTTCAACATTGAAGACGCGCAGCGCGCCGTCCACGGCAAAAGCAACCCGCTGGGCGGCGCTGTTGCACGTGAACCGGTCCACGGTTGTGGCACCCTCAAACGGCTGGTTGAGGACGGGCTGGCGCGCCTCGACGCCCATCACGCCGAACTGGGGCGGCTCGCCGGTTTTCACCGGAAGCCCGTTTGCCTCAAGCGAGGTGCCGACGTAGAGGTACGCGTCGTCCACGGCCAGCCCCGAGACGGTCTGCCTGCCGAAGGGGTTCTCGATTAGATTGGTTGCGCCCGAGACCGGGTCCGTGACGGCAACGGCGCCGCCGTAGATGCCGTATTTGGCCATCCATCCGGAATACAGTTTGCTGTCCGGTCCGAGCCGCACCCCCGCCACCGGCCGGATATAACCGCGCCGGCCGAGGGAGTCGATGACGACGGGGTTCTTGCGGTCGTACTGGTACCACGGCGCGTTGGGATCAATCTTGAAAATGTCGCCGTTGGAGTAGGAAACGCCGTAGCCGATCTCGCCGATGAATGCCATGCCGCAGACTTGGCCACCGCTGTCCACAACGATGTCCGTGTTCATCTCGGCGCCCGTGTTGCGGTCCATCATGAACAGGGTTTGCCCGGAGGGGGGGCCGCCCCAGAGTCTGCTCGTGTCGTCGGCCGCCAGAAACTGCGCGGGCCGGGTGGGCGGCGCTGTTTTCAGCGGCTTGCGCTCCAGTTTTATCGCGCCCGGCTCGATGTAAAAGTAGAAATTGCCGCGCACGCCGTACACGCCGCCGTCGCGCGAGGCGGCCATGAGCCGTCCGCCGCGCAGATCAAAGTCGAACACCGGTGCCAGTTCCGTCTTGTCCCTGTCCAGCCGCCACAGGGCGTTGCCCTGCCGCAGAAAGAGGGTGTTCGCCGTGGTTACCTCTTCCGCCACCATCCACCTGCCCTTGTCCGCCGGGGGCGTGGGGAAGGGTGGCGTGTCCTGTGCGAGCGCGGCGTTGAACACTTTGTCACCCGCAAGGAAGTAGTTGTTCCACAGCACGCCCGTGGTGACGCCCGCCATGGCCTCGGGCGGTTCGGAAAACTTTTGGGTCGCGGGATCGTAGATGCGCACGCCGGGCTGCTGCATGCCCATGGAGCACAGGATGCGTCCGTCCGGCAGCGTGGAGACCAGCCGCAGATAGAGGTTCGGCGGCAGCGGCGCGCCGCAGTCCCCGACGGTGAGGGCGGGCGAATCGCCCGTCAGCCCGGCGGGATCAAATGCGCCGAGTTTGCCGCCGGGATAGGTGCCGAAATAGAAGCGCCCATCCTTGCCGGGGGCGAAGTTCCAGACATACGATTCGCCCGGGAACTGCGCCGTGGCCGTGAATGCCCATTTGTTCATGTCGAACACCATCACCTTGCCGCCGGGGTGGGTGCCCACGGCCAGCAGACTCGGGTTTGGCAACTGGGCCAGCGCCCACGCCCCCGTGCCCGAGGGGGCCTGTGCCGTGCTCGACTGCTCCGCTTTCCGGTCGACAAAGACCAGGTTCATGGGCTGGGTCTCGCTCGACGAGGTGATCACGAAAAGTTCCTTTTCGTTCACCGGGTTGTAAACGGCCGCTCCGGCAAGAAACTGAAAGGCCTTGCAGGGCTGTCCAAGGAGCCGGGCCGACGCGAAATCCGTCTCTATGGGCTTGGGCGCGTTGTCCGCATTGACGGCGAGCGCAACGATTAAAGCGGCAATCCAAGTCATCCCGGCAACTCCTTGGCGGTGGAAACAAGTCCTGTTTTCAGGGGGGGGCTTTGATTGTCGCATGCCCCTCAAGATCTGTGCAAAAAGAGCGCTCCAAGTAACGCACTTCTTCACTTCCGTATCAGCGGATTTGGACCAAGGACGAACTTCAGTGTCCCACCGTTGGCAATCTCGTCGTGGTTGATATAGGTGCGATCAAGCGGGGTGCCGTTCAGCGACACGCTTTGCACATAGCAGTTCTTGGACGACTGGTTCTCGGCGATTACGGTGAGCGTGTTCTTGCCCAACTGCACTTCGGTCTTGTCAAACAGGGGCGCGGCCAGTTCGTATCTGGTGGTTCCCGCGATGGGGTAGAACCCGAGCGCGTTGAACACGTACCAGGCCGACAGCGTGGCCGCATCATCATTGCCCGCGAGGCCGATGTAATTGTCGGCGTGCATGTTGTCGCAGATCCAGCGCACCCACTTTTGTGTGAGGTCGGGGCGGCCGACATGGTTGAACAGGTAGGGCGCGTGCACGTAGGGCTCGTTGCCGTGCCAGTAGTAGGGACCCGGCTGCCAGGCGCCCAGCACGTAGCCGGTGGTCTTCTCGAAATAGGCTTCCAACTCGCTGGTGAAGTACGCGGGGCTCTTGAAAAGGGAAATGAGTCCTTCTGGATCAAAGGGCACGCCCCAGCGCCACTGCTCGGCGCTCCCCTCCACATAGGCTTCGGCATACTTCTTCCTGCTAATGTCGTCGAAGTACGTCAGCCGCAATGGCTTGAACTCCATGAAAGAGCCCTTGGCGTCGCGGGGCTGGAAGAACTGGGTGGCTGGATTCCACGTGTTGCGGTAGTACTGGGCGTGTTCGGCGAACAGGGCTGCATCTTCTTTCTTGCCGAGCGCGTTGGCAAGCAGTGAAATGGAGTTGTCCTCCCAGGTGTACTCCAGCGTTCTCGCCACCGCCCCGCCCATCTTGTCCGCCGCGCAGTAATGGTTTTGAAGGTATGATTCCAGCCCGTCGCGGCAGCCGGCGTTGGAACTCGGCGCGCGGCCGTGCAGCGCGGTCTGGCACATGGCCTGATAGGCCGTCTCGATGTCGATGTCGTGGATGCCCTTGAGATATGCCTCCGACACCGCCACATCGGAGGGCGTGCCAAACATGCTGCCCGTGTCGCGGCATCCGGCGGGCCAGCGCGGCAGACCCTTGTCTATCTTGGCCATTTCGATGAGCGACACCATCATGTCACGCTGGTCGCCCGGGGCGATCAGCGTGTAGAGCGGATGCACCGTGCGGAACGTGTCCCACAGCGAGAAGTCCGTGTAATACTGGAACCCCTCCTGCCTGTGCGCCTTCTGGTCAAACCCGATGTACTCGCCGTTGACGTCGGCGAAGCGTGTCGGCATTTCGAAACAGCGGAACAGCGCCGTGTAGAAGATGCGCCGCTGTGTTTCCGTGCCGCCCGTGACCTGCATCGTTGCCAGCCGGGTCTCCCAGGCATCACGCGCGGCATTGGCCGCCGCGTCAAAAGAGGATTTGGCCACTTCCGTGTCAAAGTTGAGCCGCGCATTGGCGGCACTCACGTAGGAGAATGCCACCTGGAACTCAACGGTGGGATTGGCCGCATCGCGGGCAAAGGACAGATCCGCGCCGATGTCGAGCCCGGCGGTATCTTTGTTTCCGGTCTGGACCTGCTTGCCTTTCCACGTGGCATAGCTGGCGAAGGGGCGGCTGAAGCGCCCCACATAGTACAGGTCCAGTCCGCCGCCCTCTTTCGATCCGCCATGCACCTTGATCATGCCCGAGACTTCATTCTTCTCCGGGGAAATGGACACATAACCGTCATGAACGCGGTTTTCGAGCCCGCTTGAGACGTCGAGAATAAGGTGGGGCGCTTCGTTCTTCTTGAAAGTGTACCGGTGAAATCCGGCATGGGGTGTGGTGGTTAGTTCGGCCAGCACATCGTCTCCGGGAAGATAAACCGCGTAGTATCCAGGAAATCCGGTTTCCTGGCTGTGCGAAAAGCGGACCCAGCGCTTTTCCCTGGGGAGACTGAGCAGTTTGCCCGCATGCGAGGCCACGGTGGGCAGCACCCGCAGGTTGCAGCCCTCGTGCATGCCGGTGCCGATGAAGCGCGTGTGGCTGAATCCCAGCAGCTTGTTGTCGCCATAGTAATAGCCGGAGGTGTTGAGCCCGTTCTTGTTCAGGATCATGCAGGCCGTGTCCGGACCGAGGCGGACCATGCCGAAGGGCGTCATGGACGCGGGACCGTTGTGGGCGCACAGGTAGAAGTAGCCGCCCGAGCCGCTGAACACGTTCACGTTGGAACCGAGCGTGCCTGCCTGCACCGGCACCGCCAGCTTGCCCGGCGTCTGCCCGACTATGTGCAGGTAGTAGAGCCGCATGCAGCCCAAAGACACCACAGGCACAAGGATGACGATGGCCAGAAGGACAGCCACAATCTTCAGGATTTTCTTGATCATGGGGGGGCTCCTGCGCTGCGCGGATCTGCGCGTCGAAAAGTTTGGCGCATTATACAGCAACCGCGGTCTCATCCCCTTCTTTCCCGTTCCCGCCACACCTATTTCTGCACGGGGATGACACAACGAAAACCCAGTGTCTTGAGCTGGGTGTCGGGGAAAAAGCCGCGGCGGTAGGTGCTCGTGAGTTCTTCTGCCTTGGATTCCCAACTGCCGCCGCGCGCGGTGCGTTTGGGCGCCTTTTCGGCAGCCTTGGGATCGCGTCGGAAGTACTGGTAGGGGGCGTAGGGGTCCATGGTCCACTCGTAGACGTTCCCGGCCATGTCGAGCAGGCCCTCGGGCGTGGCGCCCTCCTCGTGCATCATGGTGAACGTGGGCATGCCCAGATTGTTGTCAAAATTGCAGCGGTTACGGTCGGGCGGATAGTTGCCCCAGGGATAACGCCGGTTCTCCTGCCCCCTTGCGGCGAATTCCCACTCCGTCTCGGTGGGCAGCGTTTTGCCAGCCCAGTTGGCGTACGCCAGCGCCTCGTGCCAGGAGACGCCGACCACGGGCTGGTCATCGCCGCCGACGTCGGCATCGCCCCAGAATTTGGGCGGCGTCGCGGCGGTGTCCTTGAGATAGTTCGCGAACTGGCCCACGGTGACCGGAGCCTTGTCCATCCAGAAGGGTGCGACGCGGACCTCCTCCTCGGGGGCCTCCTCGCGGACGGCGTTGTTGCCCATCAGGAAGGAACCGCCGGGGAACAGAACCATGTCTTTGGTTGAACCCTGGGAGCCGGAAGTCTGCGCGGCGCGCACGGCCACGCGCTTGTAGGCGCTCTGGTAGGCACTGTACAGCGCCTCGCGGAAGGCCCGGGCGTCCTGCCAGCGCTGGTCGCGGTCGGCCGCCAGCGCGCGGTACACCACTTCGAGTAGGGCGGGCGCCACGTCGCGGCGGCAGTCCTCAATGTGCCAGGGTTCCTCGACGGGCGAGCGCAGCGTGAGCAGTTCGCGCAGTACCAGGCCGACGGCGTAGAGGTCGCCGCGCAGGTCCATGGGCTGGCCCAGACGCTGTTCCGGCGCGGCATATTCCAGCGTGCCGACGACTCTTTTCGGTGTTGCCCGCTGCGCTTCCGCCGGCGCGGCGGGCAGATCAAAGACAGCGGCCGTGGCCAGCCCGAAATCGAGCAGTTTCACCTGTTCATTGGACATGACCATGACATTTTCGGGCTTGATGTCGCGGTGGACGACAAATCTGTGGGCGTATTCCAGCCCGGCAAGCATCTGTTCGACGATGCGCACGGCGTAGAGGATGTCGGGGAGCCGCCGTTCCGTGCGGTGCCTTCGAATGACATTCCGCAGGGATTCGCCCTCAATGAACTCCATCGAAATATACAGTATGCCCTCGGAGGTGAAGTTGATGTCATGCACGGCGATGATCTTGTCGTGGCGCAGGCGCCGGGCCACCTGGGCCTCCTGGAGGAACAAGTCACGGGCGCGCTCGGTCTGAAGCAGGCTTGAGCGCATGAATTTGAGCGCCACAAACTCGTTGACCAGTGCGTCGTTCGCCCGGTAAACCGTGCCCATGCCGCCGCGGCCAATCGATTCCTGAATGACGTAGCGTCCCGCAACGTGGTCGCCGTTGGCGTAGACGTGTTCCTGGGACACGCCGGACACGGGTTGGGGGGTGACGGCACCCTTCACCGGCGTGTTGAAGGGGGTGGACATGGGCACCGGTGTCGGTATCGGCGTGTCCGCACCGGCCCCGGCCGTTGGGGGGGCAGACGGAACCGTGAGCGGATGTCCACAGTTGAAACATACGCCCTGCCTGCCTTGTACAGTGGGGGGCACGAGTATCTGCAACCCGCAATGCGAACATATCACCACAATCATATGCACAGCGTAACGCGGGCAGACCGTATAATACAAGCGTGTGCAAGGAAATACTTGACTGTTCCGGCGGCGGACTTTATAGTCAGTCCCGGGGTGGCGCGCAACATGCCGTGGTTCGGCAACCGGATTCACGCAGGGACGGCACAGGCCGCTGCGGATGCACAAGGAACACGGACGGAGACTGAGTTATGAGTGGTTACACAGGCGGCCCGGGTGCAGGGCGGGTTCTTGGCGGTTTTTGCGCCGCGCTGGCGGTTGCGCTCGGACTTTCCGCTCCGTGCGCGACGGCAGCCGGCACCGCGACGGCAACAGTGCAACTGAATGCCCCGTCGAATGTGGGGGATGTCGCCGAAGTGGCGGTCAGTCTGGACTATGCCGATGCCGTGCCGACAGTGATGATTATTTACCTGGCCTTTGACAACATGCGGCTTGCACCCGCCAAGGACTATTACGAGACCATTCCGGTGGATTCACAAGGAAATCCGGTGCATGACGCGGACGGCAATGTGCAGGCGGTGCTGTCGGCAGTGCTGCCGACGCCGGAAATCGCGGCGGCGGGCAAGTCGGTGGATGTGGAGTATTATGCGACACTGGACGACAATGTTGCCCGGGGAGGCATCGGCATCGCGGTGGCCGGGCTCAACACCGATCCGCTGCCGAAGGGCACGGTGTTGAAAGTGGCGTTTCGGGTGCTCAGTGACAACCGCAGCAGCGATGTGGTCGGCGTGTACGGTGTCGATTCTGCCCGACCGGTCATCATCGACGGCCGTGTCGTGTCCTCCTCAGCCTCTGCGGCGTCGGGTGACAGTATAGATTTGACCGTCGCCGATGGCAGCATTGCGCTGGGCTGTGTTCGACCCGCGGCCCCCTCCGGCGTGACGGCCAGCCAGGACAGAAATGACCTTGTAAACATTGCATGGACCGGCGCGGCCGGTCTCGAATATCGGGTGTTCCGGTCTTCCGGGACGGATCCGCTGTCGGCGCAGGCGTTGGGTGACGGCTGGACGACCGACACGGCTTTTAAGGACGTGACGGCCGAGGCACCCACGGTGATCACCAGTCCCGGATGTTTCAAGAAGGGTGTTTACGGGAACGTCACCTATAATTACTGGGTGAAATCCCGTGATCCGGCCAGCGGCTGCGGGAGTGACGCGAGCAGTCCCGCGGCACAGGGCTGGCGGGTCGCCTCCAAAGCCGCGGTGGCCGTTGCCGCCGCATGGCCAACGCGTGACCCGGCTTCGTGGCTCGTGCCCGCGGTTGCCATGATGATTTTGGCGATACGGGCGCGCCGCACCCGCCGCTTCGAGCAAAAGCACACAGGGAAGGCACAATAACACATGCATCCGACGCTCTTTAGTCTGGGCTCCCTGTATTTTCATTCATACACGGTCATGTTCGCGCTGGCTTTTCTGGCGGGGACACTGCTGCCCATCCGGCAGAATTTCAGACGCGCCGAACCCTTTCCCATCACCACCATGGGCGGGGTGTGGGTGTTTTTCGGCGCTCTTATAGGCTCGAAAACGTACTGGTGGGCCCAGTACGGCGAATGGGCAGACCTGAAATGGGGCATGTTTCTCTTCAACGGGGGGCTTGTCTTCTACGGCGGTCTGATTGGCGGCGTGCTGGCGGGCATTGCCTATGTGCGCTGGTGCCGCGCGCCGCTGGGCCCGGTGGCGGATTTGGTGATTCCCTATGTGGCGCTGGCCCACGCCCTTGGCCGGATTGGCTGCTTTCTTAACGGCTGCTGCTGGGGGGCCGTCACCACAATGCCCTGGGGGGTCACCTATCCCAGGACACTGTGGAACGCCTATCACGAGCAACTTACGGATGGACTGATTAAGAAGGGGGCAAAATGCTCATTGCCGGTGCACCCCACGCAGTTGTACGAGGCCCTCGGATGTGTGGCCATATTTCTTCTGTTGCGTTTTGTCTACAGGAAAGGCGCGCCCACGGGGCTCATCGTGGCGCTTTACATGCTGTTCTACGGCATGTTGCGCTTTACGACTGAGTTCTTCCGCGGAGACAGCGCCCGACCACTGCTGGGGTTGACGGTGTCACAACTGGTCGCCTTTGGGCTGATGGCGGGAGGCTTGATAATGCTCACTTGGTTGCGATTCGGCTTCAAGGAACCCCGGATGCCCGCGCCCGAGATTCCGACACCCACAGATTAGCCGGACTTTCTGGCGCTTTTGTCTGTGGGCACAGACAGTCTTCTCATGATTGGTCTTACCTATGGCACGGGCCAGTGTTGACAGGCACGGTGGCCTTCGGCGGATTCTTGTCCCGCCCGTGACACGCCTGCGCGCATTTTTAGTTTTTTTATAACTATTAACAGGAGAGAGCCCGGAGATGGAAGGCGTCGGGAAGCAGTTAGTGACAATATATATAACGCAGGAAGTTTGCGGACCAAAATGTGTTGACATGCTGGAAGGGTCTGCGTATAATGAACAATCGCTATTGTTGGGTCAACGCGTCTCTTTTTCAGATGTGGAATAGGCGTGCCCGACCGGACGTTTGGTTCTAATGGCGGAGACTGTGTGTCCTGAGTGCATTATTGACAGGAATCAGGCCGCAAACCAAAATCACCAAGCTCAAACGTTGCGGCGGCAACTCTGGCAACGCAGGAATTATAAGGCAGTCAGCCAACCACCAGGAGAGAAACAGCATGGGGACACAGAAAAGACTAGTGTTGGCGTCAGTCGTCAGTATGATGCTTGTACTGGCGTTTATGGTCGGATTTGTTCCGTCCCATGATGCCGCCCTCACAGGGGCTTCGGGGTCCGATGGCCGGGTGGACATGGCCGGACTGCTGGACATGGTTCTTGGGGACAAGGCGATTACGACCATAGTGCCGGCGTCGCCGGTTGCGGGGCTCACGTACGTGCTGCCCGCCACCACCTCCCTTACCGGAACGCCCTACATCCCGGTCGCGCTGACCGCCACGGCACCGGGTTCCGTCCCGGGCGACGTCGCGTACTACGTCATTGATCCGCGGGACACGCCCGGTTTCCATACCGATCTGGGAGGCCGGGCCTATTGGGGTGGCCAGACGGACCAGTATGCCGGTCCCGCTCCGCAGCCGACTTTTCCGGGACTTTTTGATCTTGGCCCCAAGGTGCCCCCGACGGACGTGACAAGCTACTATGCAATCAGTGCGCTGGCGAACATAACCAACATTTACACCAACATGTACAACGGCTTTCCCGCCTGCATTTATTACAACGTTCCAGTAAACCAGATTCAGGTTGGCCTCACGACAGTTTCCAATACGGACACGGACAACAACGGACTAATCGACACGGGCAAACTCTTTGAAACCACAGCGCTCGGCGTTTGGGTTGCGAGCGTTGACCTGGACCAGACGGGGAAGGCGGACTCACAAACGCGCGAAGTCGTGGAGCGCGACCTTGACACCGGCGCGAAGGCCGGTGGCGACACCGTCGTCATTTCGGTGCGGCCGGACGTGACGGTTGAGGTCCCGAGCGCGGCGGCCCTGGCCGCGGCCGGCGTCGTCGGCCCCACGGACACCGTGGTGGCGGTCGTTTCCGTGACGGACTCCCTGAGCGCCGCCATCGACAGTGTTGACGGGGTTGCCACGAAGGCCCGGCGCCAGCAGTGGGCGGACAGCACGCTCGCCGGCACCCCGGGTGCGGTTGTCCCCGGCGCGCCGATCGTGCAGATCGCCTTTATAGCAAATGTTGGCGGCGTGCCCACGGAACTCACCAATCTTCTCGGTCTGACCGCAAAGGTAAGCCTGACGGGCCTTGCAGACCTCGCCGCAAACACGGCCAAGAGCGTGTCGGTGTGGGGCATTCACACGAGCACAGACGGCAGCTCCATCAGCGCCGCAGGCCCCGCGGGCGTGTGGCACGTAGGTGACGGCGCACCCGTGGTCGACTACGTGAACGGCAAGCTCGAGGCGGTTCTGTCCAGCTTCTCCGCGTTTGTTCCGCTCTATTCGGAACTGCGCATCACCGACGTTGATCCCAAGCTGATCCCGGCCGACATTCCGGTTTCGGTCACGCTGACGGGCATTTTCCCGACCGCAATGGGAGCCAGCGTGTATCAGGGCTTGACGGTGTCTGAGGCCACTGCGACCTATACCGTGCTGATCAACGGCGTGGCGGCCGCGTTCCGCAACGTGGACAGGCTCTATACCCTTCCCGACGGTGTGACCACGGACACGGCCCATGAGGCGGTGACGCTGCTTCAGACGAACCCGCTGGTTGACAACAAGATGTACGTGACCTCGCCCACCATCCCGGTCGGCAAGGCGGCGTTTGTGGACGTTACGGTGCAGAGCGTGGCCAACCCGGCCAACAGCTTCACGCTGACGGCGACGCTCCAGGCCTCGCCCACCGGCACCGTCGTTGTGACGACGAGTGGGACGGGCGCGGGCGCTGTGGCCCTGAATCCGCCGAACGGCTCGGTCACGCTGACGGACGGCACGATCATCAACTTCCCGCCGAAGCGCTATCTGCTCGGTGCCCAGGTGACGGCGACAGCCTCGCCGCAGAGCACATCGAACTTCGTGGCGTGGTTGGTGAACGGCACCGTGTCGGGCAACACGCCAACCTTGAAATTCAACGTTGCCACGGATCCGACGAACCTCAACGCGCAGTTTGATCTGAAGGCGACCACCTTCCCGCTGACCATTGTGACGCCCGTTGACGGGACGATCGCTTTGGCTCCGCTCCCGCCGGCTGGCGGATACCCCGCGGGCCAGACGGTCACGCTGACCGCCATCCCGGACCCGAGCTTCCAGTTCAACACCTGGAACGGCCCCAACGCCAATGAACTGGCACCCAGCGCCCTTGTTTCCCCGGCGACCATCGTCATGAACGGCCCCAAGACGATTGGCGCCAGTTTCCTGCCCATCGCCACGACCGCGCGCCTGACCCTGTCGGCGAACACCGGCGGCAAGGTTGCCGCGAATCCGTCCGGCATCGGCGGCGGCACCCTGTACACTACGGGCACCACGGTGGTCATCACCGCGACACCGTCGGCCAACTACCTGTTTGACCGCTGGACGGGCACGAGTGCAGCCGCCCTGCCCGACGCGACCAACCCCGTGCAGAGCGTCATCATGAGCGCCGACAAGGAGTTCATCGCGAACTTCCGCCAGGTGCTCAACATCACCGCGATCACGCCGAACAATGCGTGGATCTTTGGCGGTGTTGTGGCCAAGGTCAGCGGCACCGGCCTCGGTGTCGGGACGCAGTTCACCCTTGGCGGCAAGACGGTGTGGGGCTTCAACGCGGCGGCGAACGGTTCCTCGATTGACATCATCGTTCCGGAGACGGACGACCGCTCGGACAACGCGCTGGTCATCACGACGCTGACGGCCGCGCAGGGCGGTGTGGTCACCCCGGCCGTTGCGTTCACGTACAAGCGCTACTTTGAGAACCCGGGCACCGGCCTGAACACCACGGCGTTCATTCTGGACAATCCGGCGGTGGCGAGCACGATCAAGCTTGACACCGGTGCCGGCAACATCAGCGACGGCAGCCTCATCATTCCGGGTCTGAGCACCAGCGCGAGCCAGGTGTTCGGCATTGTTCTCGACCAGAAACTGGTGGTGGGCGAGGTGAAGTCCACGACGGAAGCGGTGCCGGCGGGCGATCTTTCCTCCAGCCTGATCGACAACACCGCCGCGGGTTCGGGCGTCGCAAATGCCTATGACTTCAGCATCTTCCTGTACAAGGCGGGCGCCGCGAAGGTGGCACCGGCGCCGTTCACGGGCATTTACGTGGACGCGAGTGCGGACCTTGCCGCGACCCTCGGCCAGGGCGTGGACATCAATGGGATTCCGAATGCCGGAAACGCCGTGAACGTCACGCTGCCGCTTGACGGCACCGGCCTGACCAATGCCGACGTGCGCAAGGGCCTGGCCCAGTGGGGCATTGAGTCGCAGTACGACTATGCGGCCAACACTGAGTCTGTCACGGACCCGCTGGTTGACGCATACCAGTCCGAACTGCTCAAGAACGAGGTTGACCCGAACCTGACGGCAACCTCAGCGGCCGCGGACCTGCCCGACCAGATGCTCAGGGCGCGCATCTACAGCCTGAACGGCTTCAGCCTGCGCAAAGCCTGGACCCTGCCGGAAGATGTCGCCTCGGCCATCCGCCTGGCGAAAGTTGACGGCACGACGGTCAGCGGCACCGGCTCCGGCCCGGTCGCCGGCGGCACGGTTTTGACGCTGGTCAGTCCGAAGGGCGGATTGGGCTACGTGGACCGCATCGTGATGAGCAAGTCCGCAAAGAGTTCCGGCAAGCTCGGTGGTGTCGCGATAGAGACACTGTTCGTGTCGCAGCCGGGCACCGACGAGTACAGCTTCGAGTTCAAGACACCGAAGAGCGGCAAGGCGGGCATCGTTGACATCGCCGTGTATCTCAAGTCGAGTCCGACAACACCGGCGACGGTTCTGACCAACGCCTTTGAGTACAAGGCAAAGTCAGTCAACCTCATCCCGCTGCTTTTGCTGTTGCTGGGCATACTGCTTGCCATAATAGGCATCGCCGCCGCAGTCGTCTGAGGCAACTGCCGATAGCGGACGGTGTGTCAGGGCGGCCGCAGCCGATGGCCCGCCGCCGGTGGAAGAATTACTTGTGACAATGTGGGCGGGAGGCTTGAGCCTCCCGCCCACTGACTTTATTGGGGTCCGGTCGGCAGACTCGGCTTGGCCTTCTGCCGAATCGACGCCTTGAACCCAGACCGAATGGCGGTTGCCGAAATGTTTCTGGAAGGTACGAAATGGTGCTTTTGGCCGCATAACCTACCCGGAGGTATGAAGAGCTGGCCGAGCGGTGGTGGCATATTTGGACCAGGCGCGATGCGTTTGTTGTTGAGCCCCGAGAGGAACGAACTCCCATAAGTCCCTCAATGGAAGTGGGATAACCATGAAGGCGGTAGCTGCGGAGGACCGGCAATGCGGCACCAAGATACCGGAAACGCTCCGTTTAGCCTGCTCTGGCACGACTCTTGCGTACTGGTGACGCAGTCATTCATTACGAGAGACAAGAAGTCTGAAACTGGCGGACGCCGGATTTCACAGAATTCGTCAACTGGCCTTTCTTGGGGTTATCGTCTATGATTGTCTGTGCCGCGGATATGGACGTCCGTGGGGCATGGAAAGGACAAAGGCCGGGAAACGGATGGAACTGGCGGGTGGCGCTGTTCGTGGAGAGAGAAGATGAAAAAGGTCGAAGCGATTATCAAACCGTTCAAGCTTGAAGAGGTGAAGGAGGCGCTCGCCAAGGTTGGCGTGCAGGGGCTGACCGTGACTGAAGTCAAGGGCTTTGGACGGCAGAAGGGCCACAAGGAACTGTACCGCGGCGCCGAGTACGTGGTCGAGTTTCTTCCCAAGGTGAAGCTGGAGATTGTCGTGACCGATGACAGCCTGGAGGCCGTGGTGAAAGCCATCGTGCAGTCGGCGTCGACCGGCCGCATCGGGGACGGCAAGATTTTTGTCATGCCGGTCGAGGAGGCCATTCGCATCCGCACCAGCGAGACGGGCGATGCGGTGCTCCACTAGGGCAGTGGGGCGGCGCAGAGAAACTGGAGACAGGTTGAAGGACACGCCCGCGTGGCGGGCGGTGAAACAATAGAAACATTTACGAAGGGAACCGTTCATGCACAAGGAATACGGCGCGAAAGACGTTCTGGCACTGATGAAAGAAAAGGACATCAAGTTCATTGACCTGCGGTTCATGGACTTCCCGGGTCTTCAGCAGCACTTCACCTTTCCGGCGGCCCAAATCAAGGCGGAGGTGTTCGAGGAGGGGCTCGGCTTCGACGGCTCCAGCATCCGCGGCTGGCAGGCGATCAACGAGAGCGACATGCTCGTGATGCCCGATCCCCGGACCGCCACCCTTGACCCGTTCTCCGATCTGGCCACGCTGATCATCTACTGCAACATTCTCGACCCCATCACCAAGGAGCGCTATTCGCGCGACCCGCGCAATATCGCCCAGAAGGCAGAGAACTACCTGCTGTCCACCGGCATCGCCGACACGGTGTTCGTGGGCCCCGAGGCCGAGTTCTTCATCTTCGACAGCGTCCGCTATTCCCAGACCGCGTCCCACGGCTTCTACTTCATTGACAGCGACGAGGCCGACTGGAACACGGGCCGCAACGAGAAGCCAAACCTGGGCTACAAACTGCGCCACAAGGAGGGCTACTTCCCCGTGCCGCCCTCCGACCAGCTCCACAACATCCGCCAGGAAATGTCCCAGGTCATGATCGACTGCGGGTTGACCGTGGAATGCCATCACCACGAAGTGGCCACCGCCGGCCAGTGTGAAATCGACCTCCGCTTCCAGCCCCTCACCAACATGGC
>CAIXUF010000388.1 GCA_903922535.1 Candidatus Hydrogenedentota bacterium | reverse complement strand
TCTCTCCTTGATCTTTTCCGCTTTCCACTCCTAACTCCCTCCCACCATGAACGTACCCGCTGATCTCCGCTACAGTTCCTCCCATGAATGGCTGCGTCTCGATGGCGACATCGCCACGGTTGGCATCACCGATCACGCCCAAGAGGCGCTCACCGACGTCGTCTTCGTCGAACTCCCAGCCGCCGGCCGCCAGGTCGATGCCGGCGATCCGACCGCCGTGGTTGAATCCGTCAAAGCCGCCAGTGATATCTACGCGCCGGTGGCCGGCGAAGTCATCGAACTCAACCCGGGCGTCGAAGCCGATCCGTCCCTGGTCAATACCGACCCCTATGGCAACGGTTGGCTGTTCAAACTGCGCGTCACAACGCCCGCCGAAGCGCTCGGACTGCTGGATGCCGCGGCTTACATCGCCTCAATCAGTTAGCCAGCAGCCGCCTGGCAGCCGTCGCTGAGCTCAGGCGGACTTATGCCTGAGGGGTTTGGGATGGACGCGTTCGTAGGGGCTTTCGCCTGCGGCGAGGCGGAACAAGCGCTCGGCCCGGGTCCGCACGGCCTGCTGAACGAAATAACCGGCGTACACTGCGGTCACTGCCAGCAGGGTGATTTTTTCGAGATGTTTCATAGGTTGTAGTAGCTGGGATTGTACCC
This sequence comes from Candidatus Hydrogenedentota bacterium, assembly GCA_903922535.1. The sequence goes on along the minus strand of CAIXUF010000388.1, from coordinate 1,371 downwards.
CGCCAGCACTCCGTCATGCGGAAATGATGACGGTAAGCGCCGAGAGGCATTTACAAAGTATAAAATACCCGGGCCGGCGCAAGCCTAAAATCCGCAAACCGTGTCACAATTTCTTCACATTCCGATCATGCGGCGGAATTCCCGCACGCTGTCCGCGTCGAGCAAGCGCAGTGCGGATTCCACCGGCAGGTCAGCGGCGACGATCTCCTGCGCGGCCGTTATGGCGGGGTAATCGCTGTGGCGAAACTCCAGCACCCGGGTGTCGGAATCCCACAGGGTCCAGGCCGCACGCAGATCGCCGTCGCGCGGTTGGCCCACCGAGCCGACCATCACCGCACAAACGATGCCTTCGGGCAGATGCACGCGGGTGGGGCTGAGCCACTCCGGTGGTACCGCCGCAGTGGGTTCGTAAAAAATTTCCTGGCGGTGGGTGTGGCCGAAAAAGCCGATTCCGCGAGCCGACTCGCGCAAGCGCTGCAAGGTTGGCCGCGCGTCGGCGAGTGAGCGCAGATACGGCCATTCCTCCGGGTGGTGGTGCAAGGAGGCATGGGCGAGCACGCCACCGGGGATAGCCAACTCGCGCGGCAACGAGCGCAACCAGGCGGCATTGTCATCACTCAAGGTGCGGGCGGCTTCCGCCACCCCGGCCCAGACCGGGTTTTTGCGCCAATCCCGGTTGGCCGGCAGCACCGTCCGATCCCCGCGCACACAATTGGTGTAATGATCGTGGTTGCCCAGCACGCTGGTGCCGCTGACTTTGCGCAGTCTGTTCACACAGGCATTGGAACTCGCGCCATAGCCCACCGTGTCGCCGCCGCACACCACCCGGCTGACCTTGCTCTTGGCCACCTCCCGCAACACCGCCTTGAGCGCCGGTTCATTGGCGTGTATGTCGGATAGAATGACGATTTTCGGCATCGTGATAACAGTTTACCCCAGGCGTCAAGCCCATCTCAGATGTCTTGAGACCATGATGAATGCGCGGGCACTCACCCGAACAAGGGCAGGAAGATGAGCAGCAGCGACAAGGCGATGAGCACGATGACGGCGCTCCAGCCAATGAGGTTGTTGAAGCGATTGTTGACGTATTGGCCCATGATCTTCTTGTTGTTAACCAACAGGATCATGCACACCAGAACCAGCGGCAGCAGCAGACCGTTGAGCACCTGCGACCACAGCGAAATGGCTATGAGTGGTGCGTTGGGCATCAGGATGATGAGCGCGGAGAGCAGCAAAATTCCGGTGTAGAGCACGTAAAACTCCTTGGCCTCGTCCCACTTCTTGTCAATGCCGGCCTCAAAGCCAAACGCCTCGCAGACGTAAAAGGCCGTCGCCAGCGGCAAAATCGTCGCGGAAAAAATCGAGGCGATG
>CAIXUF010000387.1 GCA_903922535.1 Candidatus Hydrogenedentota bacterium | reverse complement strand
GGGTTGGTCCGAGATGATGGAGACCAGCCGTACCGAGCTTAAGGAGGGCTGTCTTTCCTTTCAGACTTTGGGGTCAGACCCCGCACTGGTGGTGTCCACGCCGGGCCTCAACGCGGGCGAGTTCCCCAAACTGGCGATTCGCATGCGTGTGCGTGGCCCCGAGGGGCAGCAGAGCGGTGCTCAATTGTTCTGGTCCGCCGCGGGCTCATCCACCAGCGAGTCTGCCAGCGACCGTTTCCCGCTTCAGGTGGACGGCCAGTTCCATGACTATGTGGTGGATCTGACGCAGAATCCACGCTGGCGCGGCAGAATCTCGATGCTACGGTTCGACCCCACGGACTTCAAGGGAGCAGAAATCGACATTGACCGCATCACGTTTCAGCGGCAATAGCCGGTCGCGCCCGTAACCAACACGTGCTGGGCGTCCACTACGGTTGTGACGCCGCACAGCGGCAAGATCGTTGTCTTCTGCCATGGAGGCTGGAGTTCACGACGGGAATGATCGAAGACACGAGAAGTGAAACGCAATGAATGCACTGGCAAGATTGACCCTGCTGCTGCTGTTTGCTGCCTTTCTTGGTTGCACCGAGAAGGCCAACGGTGGATTTGTCGCCCACCGCGATATCGCTTATGCGACTGTTCCCGGCGTGGACGCCAATCTGCTGAGTCTGGACATCTACACGCCCGAGCCGGCGCCGGGTAAACCGGTGCCGGTCGTGGTTTGGGTGCATGGCGGTGGCTGGGCCATCGGCGATAAGTCCAACGGGATGCAGCGCAAGCCTGCCCTGTTCACAGCGGCCGGATACTGTCTTGTGAGCGTCAACTACCGTCTGTCACCCAGACCGGCCAACGGCAAGCCGGATAGGGTGATGTATCCGATCCACGAACAGGACATTGCGTCCGCAGTCGTATGGGTGCATGCCCACGCCGCTGAATACGGCGGCGACCCGGAGCGGATCGCGCTGATGGGGCACTCTTCCAGCGCACACCTGGTCTCCATCGTGAGCACGGACGAGTCCTTTTTGAACGTCCATGGCCTTCCTTTGAGCATTATCAAGGGTACGGTTTCCCTTGACACGGCGGGGGACAATATTCCGGCAGTCATGGAACGGGACCCCATCGGGATCTATGAGAACGCATTCGGAACCGACCCCGCCGTGTGGAAGCAGGCATCGCCGCTCTACCATGTCGCGCCGGGCAAAGGCATGCCGCCCTTTCTGCTGGTCACGCGCGGACTTCCCGAGCGCAAGAAACAGTGTTCTGATTTTGCCGTCGCCCTGCGGAGTGCGGGAGTGCAGGCCACCGTTGTGGACGCCACCGGCTACTCGCACAATGAAGTGAACCGCAAGATCGGCACAGCGGGCGAGACCGTCGTCACGCCGCCGCTGATGCAGTTTCTGGCGCAGTGCTTCGCTGACAAGTAGTTGGCCCCTGTTTGCATCGCAAGAACCGGGTGGGTCACTTTGCCCGCTTCGCGGACGCCGTCCCACCCCTCTTGGGCGTGACTGCCTTCGCAGCCGGCTGGACCATGCGTTCGGGATGCTCCTTTGCGGACTCCCGCAACAACTCAATCAATTTGCCCACATCCCCTCCTATTTCCCTGTTTAACTCGTCTTTGATCCGGTAAACTTCTCGCAAAATAGGGTCGGCTTGCATCTGTCAATCTCCCAGGAGTTCTTCTGGCGTGCACACCTGGGGAACAAAGAGTTCTTTGCTTTCATTCACTTCAGGCAAACGCCTCAGAGCAAAGGGGTTAACGAGGTGTTTAAAGTTCCACGTACACAGGAATTCCATACCGTGGATGCTCGCAAAGGCAAGATGAGCGGCGTCTTCAACGTTCTCAGCCGGGATGACGCCCCTTTCAAGATACAGTGCGATGAGCGGCTGTACCTCGGCTGTGGTGTCAAGGACGGGAAATGGGGCCAAGAACGTCAACCTTTTCTCTGCCTGTGTTCGGTCGCCCCTTCTGGCTTCTCGGATCACGACTTCGGAAACAAACATGGAGTAGCGCAAATGGTCCCGCGCCCACCAGGCACGAGCAATGTCTTGACGCCCAAGTGAGATGACATCACGCGACGGTTAGGCAACCAAATAGCTGGGTATCATTGTCTCCAAGTATAGAGTTGGCTTGTTCATCTTTGAATCTTATGATCTGCCAAAACGCCGCAGATGTCAAGAGGTCCACAGACGTTTCAGCAGGATTGGAGACGTGCGTCCTGAACGTTTACGCCTCCGGCCGTCCAATGCTGAAATAGCGGAATCCATTCTGTTTCATCACGCTGGGCGTGTATAGGTTGCGGCCGTCGAAGATGACGCGTTCGCGCATCAACTCGCCCATGCGCGCGTAGT